>NZ_JBHYMF010000120.1:0-21048 GCF_042742855.1 Streptomyces sp. NPDC058877
CCGCACCCGCACCAGCCACTTCGCAGCACTTCGCCCCGCCGACCAAACGATCGACAGGGCGAAGTAGGCAGGCCCCGAATTAACCAACGGCATCCGAGAACGGTGCGGGGCCCTTCGTGCTCGCACGGAGTCAGCGCTCGATCTCCAGCACGACCTCCGACTCGGACGACCCCTCGTCGTACCCGGTTTCCACCCCTTCCTGGGAGACCGCCCAGATCACCAGGCTCAGGAAGACCGCACTCACCACGATGCCGATCGCCCCGAGCACGATGCCCGCGATCGCCATGCCCCGGTTCGTCGCCTCGCCCCGTCCGGCCTTCTTGAGGCCGATGATGCCGAAGATCACCGCCAGGATGCCGAGGATCCCCCCCAGGCCGTACAGGCAGAAGCCCGCGACCGCGACGATGCCGATCACCATCGCGGCCGTGCCCATGCCGTTGGAGGGCGGCTGCTGCCAACCGGGCTGCCCGTAGCCGGGCTGTCCGTAACCGGGCTGTCCGTAACCGGGGTAGCCGTACCCCGGCGCGGCGGGGGCCGGAGCCGCCGGAGGATAGCCGTAACCACCGGAAGCGTCCGCGGGGTACCCGTAGGCCCCGGGCGCGGTCGCCGGGCCGCCCGGGGCGACCGGCGGCGGCGGGACGTCCTCGCCCGGCACTCCCGGCATGGCCGCCATCGTGGGCTGGTCGTGCACCGCCGGCTTGCTCAGTTCCACCCCGTCGCGGTTCGGCGGAGCCCAAGGGTCCGCCGGGTCGTACCCGCCCTGCGACTGGTCTCGATTATCGGACATGTGCCTCCCCCATCGTGGTCACGCCATGCTACGGCCTCCCCTCCGGGGAAGAACCGCCCGGCCTACGATGATCCGATGACCGATCTCCACCCCTTCATCGCCGGGCTCCCCAAAGCCGAGCTGCACGTCCACCACGTCGGCTCGGCCTCCCCCCGGATCGTCGCCGAGCTCGCGGCCCGGCACCCCGACTCCAAGGTCCCCACGGACCCGGAGGCGCTGGCCGACTACTTCACCTTCACGGACTTCGCCCACTTCATCGACGTCTACCTGTCGGTCGTCGACCTGGTCCGCACGCCCGAGGACGTCCGGCTGCTGACCTTCGAGGTCGCCCGCGACATGGCCCGGCAGAACATCCGCTACGCCGAGCTGACCATCACCCCGTACTCCTCCACCCGCCGGGGCATCGACGAGCGCGCCTTCATGGAGGCCATCGAGGACGCCCGCAAGGCCGCCGAGGCCGAGCTCGGCACCGTCCTGCGCTGGTGCTTCGACATCCCCGGCGAGGCCGGCCTCGTCTCCGCCGAGGAGACCGCGCGGCTCGCGACCACCGAGGGGCTGCGCCCGGAGGGCCTGGTCTCCTTCGGGCTCGGCGGCCCGGAGATCGGAGTGCCGCGCCCCCAGTTCAAGCCCTACTTCGACGTGGCCCGCGCGGCCGGTCTGCACTCCGTTCCGCACGCGGGCGAGACGACCGGGCCGCAGACCGTCTGGGACGCGATCCACGACCTGGGCGCCGAGCGCATCGGGCACGGCACCAGCTCCGTCCGGGACCCGGCCCTCCTGGCCCACCTCGCCGAGCACCGCATCGCCCTGGAAGTCTGCCCGACGTCCAACATCGCCACCCGGGCCGTCGCCACCCTGGACGAGCACCCGATCCGGCAGATGGTCGAGGCGGGCGTGCTGGTCACGGTCAACAGCGACGACCCGCCGATGTTCGGCACGGACCTCAACAACGAGTACGCGGTCGCCGCACGCCTCCTCGACCTCGACGAGCGCGGTACCGCGGCCCTCGCGAAGAACGCGGTGGAGGCCTCCTTCCTCGACGCCGCAGGCAAGGCCCGGATCGCCGCGGAGATCGACGCCTACACGGACGCCTGGTTGGCGCGCTGACGGCAGCGGAAGCCGACGGGCACCGACAATGGACCCATGCGTCCTGTCACTGCCGTGGGCCATCGCGGCGACCCGTACCGAGTCCGCGAGAACACGCTCCCCTCGATCGCCTCGGCGATCGAGCAGGGGGCGGACGCGGTCGAGATCGACGTCCGACTGACCGGGGACGGCGTGCCCGTCCTCCTCCACGACGACACCCTCAAGCGGCTGTGGGGCCACGACCGGCCGCTCTCCTCGCTCACCCACGCGCAGGTGCGCGAGCTGACGCACGACGGGGTGCCGACCCTTCGCGACGCGCTGCTCACCGCAGGAGAACACCGGCTGATGCTGGACCTGCCGGGCGGCGACGGGGACTCGGTCCGCGCGATCGTCCGCACGGTCCACGAGTGCGGGGCCGGGGACCGCGTCTACTACTGCGCGGGGGCCGCCGCCATGCTCCGCGTGCGGGCCGCCGACCCGGCCGCCGAGATCGCCCTGACCTGGACCACCCTCGCCCCGCCCCGCCCCGTACTGCTCGACGCGGTACGCCCCCGCTGGCTCAACTACCGTTTCGGACTGGTGAGTCGGGCCCTGGCCGAGCGGGTCCACCGGGACGGTTACCTGGTCTCGGCATGGACGGCCGACACCGCACGCACCATGCGTAAGCTGATCTTGAACGGGGTGGACTCGGTCACCACGAACCGGGTCGACACACTCGCCGCCCTGCTACGAAAGGCCCGGCCTTGAACGACAGGATCCGCACCGACATCGCCCACAACGCCCGGGTCTGGAACTACTGGTTGGGCGGCAAGGACAACTACCCGGTGGACCGTCAGGTCGGCGACGCCGTCACCGGTTTCTACCCTAGCATCGGCGAAGTGGCCCGCGCGGACCGGGCGTTCCTCGGCCGGGCAGTGACCCACTTGGCCGCAGGGGCGGGCGTGCGCCAGTTCCTGGACATCGGCACCGGCCTGCCGACCGCCGACAACACCCACGAAGTGGCGCAGCGGATCGCCCCGGACTCCCGGATCGTCTACGTCGACAACGACCCGATCGTCCTCGCCCACGCCCGCGCGCTCCTGACGAGCGCCCCGGAGGGGGTCACCGAGTACGTCGACGCCGATGCCCACGCCCCGGAGCGGATCGTGACGGCAGCCGCCGCGACCCTCGACCTGTCCCGGCCGGTCGCGGTCATGATGCTCGGCATCCTCAACTTCGTCCAGGACACCGACGAGGCCCGGTCGATCGTGCGGACCCTGATGGCCGCCGTCCCCTCCGGCAGCCACCTGGTCCTGACCCACCCGACCCTCGAACCGGAGCTCGGCGGCGAGGGCAACGAGGCCGCGATGGCCTTCTGGAACGAGAACGCGACCCCGCCGATCACCGCGCGCACCCGGGAGGAGTTCGCCTCCTTCCTGGACGGCCTCGACCTCCTGGAGCCGGGCATCGTGTCCTGCGCGCGTTGGCGCTCCGCGGAGGGGGCCGTGGTGGCGCAGTTCGGCGCGGTGGGACGCAAGCCGTAGCGGGCCCGCGGGCGGCGGCCTACGACCCGTTCGCCCGGACCGCTTCCGGGCGGGTGCCGTTCGGCCGGCCGGCTTCCGGTGGAACGGCACCCCGCTGGAGCGCTTCCAGCCGCTTGGTCAACCGGCGCACGTGGAGCAGCGGCAGGATGCCGATGACGCCGAAGGACATGTCGACGACCGACCACCAGAAGGGGATGCCCCGGATGGGGCCGCAGATCAGGGCGAGCGGAATGATGCCGACACAGGCGATCATGCCGAACTCGATGACCCAGACGTTGCGGACGGGGTCGCGGTAGGGGCCGTAGAAGGCGACCGCGATGACGAGGTGGGCGAAGGCCAGCCAGTCGTAGCCGTAGAGCAGGTACGGAGCCTGCTCGTCGGCGGCCCGGAGGCTGCCCTCCACGCGGTGGATCCAGTCGGTGAACCTCGGCAGGAGCTCGCCGACCGGTGCGGCCCAACCGTCCAACGAGGAATCGAGGAGGCGGAGTTCGGTGACGAGCGGGAAGGCGGTGGCCCCGCTCAGGACCAGGCAGATGACGAAGACGACCAGCCAGGCGCGGATGCGCGCAAGAAGGCCCTTGGGCCCGTTCGTGTCGCTCATGGCCCCACCGTACGCCACTCTTGAACACGTTCAGAATTGAGGGGCCCGTCCTCGGTGACGCGCGGGACCGCTGCCGGCCCCATCGCGTCCCTCCCCCGGCGCGGCCTCGCACCCCCTCACAGCCCGACGATCGAGTTCCACTTCTTCGCGAACGCTTGGCGCTCCTCCGCGGTGATGTCCCGGGCGATGGCGAGCCGGCTCCTCATGTCGGCGTCCGGGAAGATCAGCGGGTCCTCCGCGAGCGCCACGAGCTCCTCGTCGCCGGAATCGGCGAGGACGTCCTGGGCGGCCGGGACCGGGCAGACGTAGTTGACCCAGGCGGCGAGCTCGGCGGCGACCTCGGGCTCGTAGTAGTAGTCGACCAGCTTCTCGGCGTTGGCCTTGTGCTGGGCGAGGTTGGGCACCATCAGCGACTCGGCCCACAGTTCGGCGCCCTCCTCGGGGACGACGAACTCGATGTCCGGGTTGTCGGCCTGGAGCTGGAGGACGTCGCCGGAGTACGCCTGGCAGGCGAGCACGTCACCGCTGGACAGGTCCTTGATGTAGTCGTTCCCGGTGAAGCGCCGGATGTGCTTCGCCGCGACGAGCTTCTCGACCTGCTCGCACAGGGCGTGGAAGTCGTCGCCGGTCCACCGGGTCACGTCGACGCCGTTGCCCATCATGAGCAGGGCGAAGGACTCGTCGAGGCCGGAGAGCAGGGTCACCTTGCCGCGCAGGTCATCGGCCCACAGCTCGCGGGTGGACCGCAGCTCGCGGCCGAGCTTCCGCCGGTTGTAGGCGATGCCGGTGATCCCGGACTGCCAGGGCACGCTGTGCAGTCGACCGGGGTCGAAGGCGGGCCCACGCAGTTGGGGGTCGAGGTGTCGGGCGACGTTCGGCTGGGCGGCGCGGTCCATCTCCTGGACCCAGCCGAGGCGGACGAAGCGGGCGGCCATCCAGTCGCTGACGACGATCAGGTCCCGTCCGGTCTGTTGGTGGTTCATCAGGGACGGGCTGATCTTGCCGAAGAACTCGTCGTTGTCGTTGATCTCTTCGGTGTAGTGGACGGCGATTCCGGTCCGCTTCCGGAAGGCGTCCAGGGTCGGCCGCTTCGACGGGTCGTCGTCATCGGTGTCGATGTAGAGCGGCCAGTTCGCGAAGTCCAGCGTCCGGTCCCGCGCCGAGAGGTCCCTGCCCGCCCGGTCGCCCTCGTCGATGTAGGCGGCGGGGACCCCGCAGCCGGCGAGCAGGGCTCCGGCCCCGGCGGCGCCGAAGCCGCGCAGCAGGGACCGACGGGACATGTGTTTCCTGGCTGTCGCTCTCACCGGAGCAGCATCCCGGCCCGCCGCCACCTGCGGCAATGGACGGTCCGTCGAGCGACGGAGCGCGGCCCCGACACCCTGTCGATCAAGGGTGCCGGGGCCGCGCGGGGCTCGGGTCGATCAGCCGAGGGAGGTCATGACGTGCTTGATGCGGGTGTAGTCCTCGAAGCCGTAGGCCGAGAGGTCCTTGCCGTAGCCGGACTTCTTGTAGCCGCCGTGGGGCATCTCGGCGACCAGCGGGATGTGGGTGTTGATCCACACGCAGCCGAAGTCGAGGGCCTTGGACATGCGCATCGCGCGCGCGTGGTCCTTGGTCCAGACGGAGGAGGCGAGGGCGTACTCGACGCCGTTCGCGAACTCCAGGGCCTGGGCCTCGTCCGTGAAGGACTGGACGGTGATGACCGGGCCGAAGACCTCGTTCTGGACGATCTCGTCGTCCTGCTTGAGGCCGGAGACGACGGTCGGGGCGTAGAAGTACCCCTTCTCACCGACGCGGTGACCGCCGGCCTCGACCTTGGCGTGGGCCGGGAGGCGGTCGATGAAGCCGGCGACCTGCTTCAGCTGGTTGGCGTTGTTGAGCGGACCGTAGAGCACGTCCTCGTCGTCGGGCTGACCGGTCTTGGTGTCGGCGGCGGCCTTGGCGAGGGCGGCGACGAACTCGTCGTGGATGGACTCGTGCACGAGCACGCGGGTCGCGGCCGTGCAGTCCTGGCCGGCGTTGAAGAAACCGGCGACCGAGATGTCCTCGACGGCCTTCTCGATGTCGGTGTCCTCGAAGACGACGACCGGGGCCTTGCCGCCCAGCTCCAGGTGGACGCGCTTGACGTCCTTGGCCGCCGACTCGGCGACCTGCATGCCGGCACGGACCGAACCGGTGATGGAGGCCATCGCCGGGGTCGGGTGCTCGACCATGGCCTTGCCCGTCTCGCGGTCGCCGCAGACGACGTTGAAGACGCCCTTGGGGACGATCTGGCCGATGATCTCGGCCATCAGGACCGTCGACGCGGGGGTCGTGTCCGAGGGCTTCAGGACGACGGTGTTGCCCGCGGCGAGGGCCGGGGCGAACTTCCAGACGGCCATCATCATCGGGTAGTTCCACGGCGCGACCTGCGCGCAGACGCCGACCGGCTCGCGCCGGATGATGGAGGTCATGCCCTCCATGTACTCGCCGGCCGAGCGGCCTT
Organism: Streptomyces sp. NPDC058877; assembly: GCF_042742855.1. NCBI lineage: Bacteria > Bacillati > Actinomycetota > Actinomycetes > Kitasatosporales > Streptomycetaceae > Streptomyces > Streptomyces sp. NPDC058877. Next base: position 6,483 of record NZ_JBHYMF010000120.1, read on the forward strand.
CGAGCATGCGGGCGGCACCGGCGAAGAAGCGGATCTGGTCCACCATCGGCGGGATCTCTTCGCTGGCGGTGAGGGCGACCGGCTTGCCGGTGTTCTGGACCTCGGCGGCGATCAGCTCCTCGGCGCGCTCCTCGAAGGCGTCAGCGATCTTGAGGAGCACCTTCTGGCGCTCGGCGGGCGTGCTGTCGCGCCAGGCGGGGAACGCCGCGGCGGCGGCCTCCATGGCGGCGTCGACGTCGGCCTGGCCGGAGAGCGGAGAGGTGGCGTACACCTCGCCGGTCGCCGGGTTGACCACGTCGATGGTGCGGCCGTCGGCCGCGTCGCGGAACTCCCCGTTGATGTAGTTACGCAGCCGGCGCAGCTCGGTGGTCACTTGCCACCCCTCCTGTCACGTTCTGTCTTCGCACATCCTTGTGCGGCGTCCCGATGGGCGAGACACCCCAGCCTAATCGTTCGACTGACGCTTTCAACAGCCCCGACCCCCCTCATCTTCGGATTCAGTGAGATCTGGAGCCGATCACAACGAATTACATCGCTTCGGGCTTGCATGACTGCCCATCTCGGTGCACAGTGAAGCCGTGGCCAGTCGAAGCACAGACCCAAGAACCGGAACCGGTTCGTCCCCGACGATCGACGCCGTCTCCCTGGCGATCATCGAACAGCTCCAGGAGGACGGTCGCCGCCCCTACGCGGCGATCGGAAAGGCCGTGGGCCTCTCCGAAGCCGCCGTGCGGCAGCGCGTCCAGAAGCTGCTCGACCAGGGCGTCATGCAGATCGTCGCCGTCACCGACCCGCTCACCGTGGGTTTCCGACGGCAGGCGATGGTCGGCATCAACGTCGAGGGTGACCTGGATCCGGTCGCGGAAGCACTGACGGCCATGGCCGAGTGCGAGTACGTGGTGATGACCGCGGGCTCCTTCGACCTCATGGTGGAGGTCGTCTGCGAGGACGACGACCACCTCCTGGATGTGATCAACAAGCGCATCCGCACCCTCCCCGGGGTGCGCTCCACCGAGAGCTTCGTCTACCTCAAGCTCAAGAAGCAGACCTATATGTGGGGAACCCGATAACCGTGACCCAGGACCTCTCCAAGACCGCCTACGACCACCTGTGGATGCACTTCACCCGCATGTCGTCGTACGAGAACTCGCCCGTTCCCACCATCGTGCGCGGCGAGGGCACCTACATCTTCGACGACAAGGGCAAGCGCTACCTCGACGGTCTCGCCGGTCTCTTCGTGGTCAACGCCGGACACGGCCGCCAGGAACTGGCCGAGGTCGCGTACAAGCAGGCCCAGGAGCTCGCGTTCTTCCCCGTGTGGTCGTACGCGCACCCCAAGGCCGTCGAGCTCGCCGAGCGCCTCGCGGACTACGCTCCGGGCGACCTCAACAAGGTCTTCTTCACCACCGGCGGCGGCGAGGCCGTCGAGACCGCCTGGAAGCTCGCCAAGCAGTACTTCAAGCTGCAGGGCAAGCACACCAAGTACAAGGTCATCTCGCGTGCGGTCGCCTACCACGGCACCCCGCAGGGCGCCCTGTCCATCACCGGCCTGCCGGCCCTGAAGGCCCCCTTCGAGCCGCTGGTCCCCGGCGCGCACAAGGTGCCGAACACCAACATCTACCGCGCCCCGATCCACGGCGACGACCCCGAGGCCTTCGGCCGCTGGGCCGCCGACCAGATCGAGCAGCAGATCCTCTTCGAGGGCCCCGACACCGTCGCGGCCGTCTTCCTGGAGCCGGTGCAGAACGCCGGCGGCTGCTTCCCGCCGCCGCCCGGCTACTTCCAGCGCGTCCGCGAGATCTGCGACCAGTACGACGTGCTGCTCGTCTCCGACGAGACGATCTGCGCCTTCGGCCGCCTCGGCACGATGTTCGCCTGCGACAAGTTCGGCTACGTGCCGGACATGATCACCTGCGCCAAGGGCATGACCTCGGGCTACTCCCCGATCGGCGCCTGCATCGTCTCCGACCGCCTCGCCGAGCCCTTCTACAAGGGCGACAACACCTTCCTGCACGGCTACACCTTCGGTGGCCACCCGGTGTCCTCGGCGGTCGCGATCGCCAACCTCGACATCTTCGACAAGGAAGGCCTGAACCAGCACGTCCTCGACCAGGAGGGCAACTTCTTCGACACCCTGAAGAAGCTGCACGACCTCCCGATCGTCGGCGACGTGCGCGGCAACGGCTTCTTCTACGGCATCGAGCTCGTCAAGGACAAGGTCACCAAGGAGTCCTTCACGGACGAGGAGACCGAGCGCGTCCTCTACGGCTTCCTGTCCAAGGCGCTGTTCGACAACGGCCTGTACTGCCGTGCCGACGACCGTGGCGACCCGGTCATCCAGCTGGCCCCGCCGCTGATCGCCGACCAGGGCACCTTCGACGAGATCGAGGGCATCCTGCGCACGGTGCTCACCGAGGCCTGGACCAAGCTCTAGGAGCCCCCAGCATCACGCCGCCCTCACGGCGTGACCCCGGCCCGGGTCTGCGGCCATCCGAGTGGATGGCGGCGGCCCGGGCCGTGTGCTGTCCGTATGAGCGGATCTGAATCCTTACGGTGCCCAGTGACCGACAGGCCCGTCCTTCGTTCCCCCGGACGGGGGAACACAGATCGGATCCGACATCGAGGTGAACGCGATGGCCCCACCGGACAACGACGTGCTCTGGGCGCGTTCCCTGCACTGCTCCCTGGACGGTGCGGAGGCCCTCAGCGGCGTCTCCCTGGACGTCCGTGCGGGCGAGGTCCTCGCCCTCACCGGCCCGCGCGGCAGCGGCAAGACCACCCTCATGCGCTGCCTCTCCGGCCAGCTCGTCGCCCAGCAGGGCGAGGTCTGGTTCGATGGCGGCCCCGTGCACGCCCTGAGCCCCCTCCAACGCGAACGGCTCCGCCGCGACCGGTTCGGGTGGATCGACCCGGAGCCCGGCCTGGTCCCCGAGCTCACCGGCTGGGAGAACGCCGCCCTGCCGCTGCTGCTCCGCGGCACCCCCCACCGGGCCGCGCGGACCGCAGCCCTGGAGTGGCTGGAGCGGCTCGACATCGGCGGTTGCGCCCGCAAGCGACCGCACGCCCTCACCCGGTCCGAACGCCAGCGGATCGCCCTCGCCCGCGCCCTCGTCAGCAGCCCGTCGGTCCTCTTCGCCGACGAACCCACCGCCGCCCTGCACCGCGCCGACGGTGCCCAGCTCCTGCGCACCCTGACGGCCGCGGCCCGCTCGCACGGCATCACCCTGCTCCTCGCCACCCACGACACCGAGGTGGCGGCGCTCGCCGACCGCACGGTCGCCCTCCTCGACGGACGCCTGGTCGGCACCGTGCCCCCGGCCTCAGGGGCGGAGGGCGTCGCCGCGTGCTCGCTCTCCGTCTAGCCCGCGGGACCCACCCCCTCGTCCTGACGCGCCGGCTGCTCGTCGCCGCCGCGGCTGCCGGGGTGGGCTTCCTCCTGCTCTGCACCCTCGGGTACGCCGTCGGGCACCCGGCACAGTCCTCGGCCTCGCTGCTGCGGCTGCTGTGGTGCCTCCTCCCGCTCGCCGCCACCGTCCAGTTCGCCGTCGCCGTGGCCCGCACCGACCCCAGCACCCGGCCCCGGCCCGGTCTCTCCGCGGTCGGCCTCGGCCCGGCCCGGTTGACCGCGATCTCCGCCGCCTCGACGGCCATCGCCTGCGCCCTCGGCTCCGCGGTCGCGCTCCTCTTCTACCTGCACCTGCGCGGCGACATCACCGGCCTCCCCTTCGACGGGGCGGCGGCCGGGCTCCTCGCCGCCGACCGGCCGGTGCCGCTCGCAGCCGCCCTCACCCTGCTCGCCGTGCTCCCGGTCGTCGCCGCCGTGGCAGCCGGTCTGGCGCTGCGCCCCCGGGCCGCGCCCGCCGCGCCGGAGGGCGCGGAGAAGAAGACGCCGTCCGGGCTGCCCTGGGGCGTCACCCTGGTCGCGGTCGGCCTCGCGATCGAGACGTACGCGAGCGGTGCCGGCGCCCCGAGCGCCGGGGGCGGCCTTCCGCTGCCGGGGCGCTTCGACGGCAACCCTGCGGGCGTCCTCCTCGGCTGGGTGCTCACCGCGGTGGGACTCGCCCTGGCGGGCCCCGGGCTCGCCCACGGCTGCGGCCGACTCCTCCAAGCGGCCCGACCGGGCGCCGTCCGGCTGCTCGCCGGTCGCGTGCTGATGGACGAGTCCCGCCGCATCGGCCGGCCGCTCGGAGTGGTCAGCGCGGTGGTCTCCGGAACCCTCGCGGCGGCGGCACTGTACGACGCGAAGGGAGGCTCCGGCGCCTTCGGCCCGCTCACCGGCCTCGGTGCGGCCCTGATCCTGGCCTGCACCACGGCCACCCTGCTGACCGCAGCGCTGGAATCCCGGCAGGGCCGCGCCCACACCACCGCGGCCCTCCTCCGCATCGGTGCCCCGACCACGGTCCTGCGCTCCGCGGCCCTGCTGCGCGCCGGCGCCCTGCTGGCCGTCTTCGCGCCGCTGACCTGGGCGGTCGCCGAACTGGCGGCATTGCCGCTGACCAGCTGAGACACCCTCACGAGGGGCCGCCGTACACGGCGGCCCCTATCGTGGGCCCATGGCGACGCTCCCCCCTGCCCACCGCCCGCCCGGCCCGCGCGGGCACGGACGCGAAATCGACACGCTCGCCGAGTTCGACGCCTTCATCGCCCGGCCGGGCTCACTGGCCGGTCAGCGGATCCAGTCGATCGACCTCACCGACCGGACCTTCGCACTGCTCACCGCGATCACCACCGGCGCCGTCTTCCTCGGCTGCCCGATGCAGCCGGAGGCGGCGGCAAAGGTCCGCGCCGACGGGGCACTCGTCTTCCCGCCCGTTCCCGAACTGCCCTTCGACCCGTACCGGGCACGGCTCTACACCCCGGAGGAACTCTTCGAGGGGATCGCCCACGCCGACTACGAGGAGACCCCGGACGCACGGGCGTACGCCTGGTTCGGCCGGACCAGGGCCGACGGCGACATCTTCTCCTCGATGCTCCGTTCCCTCCACGACGACGCCGTCTCCGACGCCCTCGACGAGCTGCTCGACGGACAGCGGGTCGTCGGCGTCATGGGCGGCCACGCCATGGGCCGGGGCACGGAGGCCTACGCGGGCGCCGCGCGGCTCGGCAGGACCCTGGCCCGCTCCGGACTGACCGTGGCGACCGGCGGCGGTCCCGGCGCGATGGAAGCCGCCCACCTCGGCGCCTACCTCGCCCCCTTCCGGGACGAGGCCCTCGCCGAAGCGCTCGCCCTCCTCTCGCAGACCCCGTCCTTCCTCCCCTCGGTGACCGACTGGGCCCGCGCCGCCTTCGCGGTACGGGCGCTGTGGCCGCACGGCGGGGACTCGGTCGGCATCCCCACCTGGTTCTACGGCCACGAACCGCCCAACCCCTTCGCCGGCCACATCGCCAAGTACTTCGCCAACGCGACCCGGGAGGACGGCCTCCTCGCCCGCTCCACGGCGGGCGTGGTCTTCCTGCCGGGCGCGGCGGGCACGGTCCAGGAGGTCTTCGACAACGCGACCCCGAACTACTACGGGTCCCGCGGCGCCCCGACCCCGATGGTCCTGGTGAACCGCGCCCACTGGACCGCCCGGCTGCCGGCCTGGCCCCTGCTGGAGAGCCTGGCCGCGGGCCGCCCGATGGCAGCCCGGATCGCCCTGGTGGAATCGATCGACGAGGCCCCGGACGCACTGGAACGACTGGGCCGCGCCCCGCTGCCCCCGAACGCCTAGGGGGCGGGGCGCCGGCGGTTCACTTCCGCCAGTACAAGTGGTGCGTCACCGAACCGCCCGGGCTGGGCACGACGTCGCGGTGGAAGCGGTCGAGGAGTTCGTCGGGGGACTCCCACAACCGCGCCCCGGACCCGAGCTCCACCGGCGACACCGCCACGTGCAGGGTGTCGACGAGGTCGGCGTCGAGGAACTCCCGGATGGTGGTGGCCCCGCCACCGAGCCGGACGTCCCTGCCCTCCGCCGCCTCCCGCGCCCTCGCGAGGACCGCGGCCGGATCGGCGTCCACGAAGTGGAAGGTGGTGTCGGAAAGCGTGAACGAGGGGCGCGGATGGTGGGTCAGGACGAACACCGGCGTGTGGAACGGCGGCTCGTCGCCCCACCAGCCGCGCCACTCGTGGTCCTGCCAGGGACCGCGCTGCGGACCGAACTTGTTGCGGCCCATGATCTCGGCGCCGATGTTCCGCGCGAAGTCCCGCGTCAGATGGTCGTCGAGGCCACGGCTGCCCCCGCCGTCGGTCCGCAGGGGCCAACTCGCCGTGGCAGCGGCCCAGGCGAACAGCTCCCCGGGATCAGCACGGCCGAACGGCCGCTCCAGGCTCTGGCCCTCACCGGCACCGAACCCATCGGACGAAACGCTGAAGTTCTGGACTCTGAGCAGCTGGGCCACGGCTTTCCTCCCGGACGGTCGACGCTCCGGTCGACCGAAGACGACGAACGACCAGGAGACCCCACCGGCCGGCGAGAACCCTCGCACCCGCTACGGGGTGTCGCCGGCCAACACCACCACGTCCTCCGCCCGGAACTCCACCGCTACCCCAGCGCCCTCCTCCGGCGCCTCCCCGAGCGGGAGCTCGGCCTCCAGCACGGGCCCGTCGGCCGGACGCAGCCGTACGAGGACCCGGCTGCCCCGGAAGGTACGGGACTCGACCGTCCACACCGGCCCCTCCGGCACGATCCGCACCCCGCCCGGACGGACGAGGAGCCGCCGCTCGCCCTCCGGGGAGCCGTCCGGCACCGGCACCTTCCCCCACACGGTCTGCGCGACCGGACCGGTCACCCGGGCCGCCACCACGTTGTCGAAGCCGAGGAACCGTGCCACGAACTCCGACGCGGGCCGCTGCCACACCTCGGCCGGCGCACCCGACTGGGCGATCCGCCCGTCCTGCATGACCACGACCCGGTCGGCGAGCGCAAAGGCCTCCCCCTGGTCGTGGGTGACGGCGAGGACCGTGGTCCCGAGCCGCCCGAAGAGCTGTCGCAGTTCGACGACGAGCCGCTCTCGCAACCCCCGGTCGAGCTGGCCAAGCGGCTCGTCGAGCATCAGCAGCCGGGGCCGGGGCGCCAGCGCCCGGGCCAGTGCGACCCGCTGCTGCTCACCGCCGGAGAGCGCGCCGACGGATCGCCGCTCGGCCCCCGGAAGGCCGACGAGGTCGAGCAGTTCCCGCACCCGCTCCGCCCGCTCCGCCTTCCCCGCCCCGCGCATCCGCAGCCCGAAGGCGACGTTGCCGCCGACGTCCCGCTGCGGGAAGAGCTGGTGGTCCTGGAACATCAGCCCGACGCCCCGCCGGTGCACCGGGACCCCGGCCTGGTCGGCACCGCCGAGCAGGACCCGGCCCCCATCGAGGTGCTGGAGCCCGGCGACGACCCGGAGCATCGTGGACTTGCCGCTGCCGCTCGGGCCGAGCACGCACACGATCTCGTGCTCGGCGACCTCCAGGTCCACCGCGTCGAGCACCACCCGCTCCCCGAACCGTACGGTCGCCCCGTCGAGCCCCAGCATCAGAACTCCCCGGAGGTCCGGTCGGTACGGAGCCGTTCGAGCAGCAACAGGGACACCGCGCACACCACCATCAGAATCGTCGAGAGGGCCATGGCCTGGCCGTAGTTGAGTTCGCCGGGGCGGCCGAGCAACCGGGCCACCGCCACCGGGAGGGTCGGGCTGTCGGGCCGGGCGATGAAGACGGTCGCCCCGAACTCGCCGAGCGACACCGCGAACGCGAAACCGGCCGCGATCAGCAGCGCCCGCCGCACCATGGGCAGGTCGACCTCCCGCCAGGCCCGCCACGGCGAGGCCCCGAGCACGGCCGCCGCCTCCCGCAGGCGCTCGTCCACCGCCCGCAGGACGGGCAGCATCGTCCGCACCACGAAGGGAACGCCCACCAGGGCCTGTGCGAGCGGGACCAGGATCCAACTGGCCCGCAGATCGAGCGGCGGCTCGTCGAGCGTGATGAGGAAACCGAAGCCGACGGTGACCGCGGAAACCCCGAGCGGCAGCATCAACAGCGCGTCGAAGCCCCGCACCAGCCTCCCGGCCCGCCGGGTGAGGGCCGCCGCGGCGAGCCCGCCGATCAGCACCGCCAGGGCGGTGGCGGCCACCGCGTACCGCAGCGAGTTCCCGATCGCTTCCAGGGGCGGGACGAGGAAGGTGCCGGCCTCGTCGAGGGAGCCGAGCGCCCGGTAGTAGCGCGTGCCGTAGCCGTCGGGCCCGGCGAAGGACCGCTCGACGAGCACGCCCAGCGGCAGCAGGATCAACAGCGCCACGGAGAGCAGCACGCCCGCGAGCAGCGCCCACTGCCCGACACCGCTCGGCCTGCGCGCTGTGCGCTCCGGCGCGACGAGCCGCAGTGCGCTCTCCCGACGCCGCACCGCCCATGCGTGCACGGCGAGGATCATCCCCACCGCCACGAACTGCACCAGCGTCAGGACGGCCGCCGTCGGCAGGTCGAGCAGCCGTGCGGTCTGCCGGTAGATCTCCGACTCCAAGGTGGAGTAGGCGTTCCCGCCGAGGATCTGGACGACGCCGAAGGAGGTGAAGGTGAAGAGGAAGACCATCAGCGCGGCAGCCGCCACCGCCGGCACGAGCGCGGGCAGCGTCACCGTCCGCCAGGCCGCCCAGCGGGAAGCCCCGAGCACCCGGGCGGCCTCCTCCTGACGGGGATCGAGCTGGGACCAGAGGCCGCCGACGGTCCGCACGACGACCGCGTAGTTGAAGAAGACGTGCGCCAGCAGGATCGCCCACACCGTCGTGTCGAGCCGCAGCCCCCACAGTTCGTCGGTGAGCCCGCCCCGCCCGACGAGCGCCAGGAACGCCGTGCCGACCAGGACGGTCGGCAACACGAACGGCACCGTGACGACGGCCCGCAGCACTCCCTTGCCGGGGAAGTCGAAGCGGGCGAAGACGTACGCCCCCGGCAGGGCGACGAGCAGGGTGAGTCCGGTGGAGGCGAACGCCTGCCACACGGTGAAGCCGAGCACGTCGAGGATGTCCGGTCGGCTCAGGGTCTCGCCGATCCGTCCAAGTCGCCAGACGCCGTCGGGTCGCAGTCCGCGGTCCACGATGGACACGACGGGCCAGGCGAAGAAGACCCCGAAGAACGCGACGGGCAGGGCCATCAGCCCCAGCCGCGTCGCGTTCCCCCGGACGCCCCGTCCTACTTCAGGACGAGCGACGACCACTGCTGGATCCACGGGTCACGCTTCTCGGCGATCTTCTCGGGCGCCATGGTCTCCGGCTTCTCGATGACCACGCCGTGCTGGGTGAAGAGCTCCGGCAGCGCCGCGTCCTGCACCACCGGGTTGACGAACATCTGGAGCGGCATGTCCTCCTGGAACTCCTTCGAGATCAGGAAGTCGATCAGCGCCTTGCCGCCCTCGGGGTTCTTCGCCCCGTTCAGCAGGCCCGCGAACTCGGTCTGCCGGAAGCAGGTGCCGGTGGAGACCCCGGTGGGGGCCACCTTCGGCTGCGGCTCGCCGTAGAGCACCTCGACCGGCGGGCTGGAGGCGTACGACACCACGAGCGGCCGATCGCCCTTGGCCTGCTTGCCGCCGGCCGAGCCGGAGAACTCCTGGTTGTAGGCGAGCTCCCAGCTGTCGACGGTCTTCACGCCGTTGGCCTTCAGCTTCTTCCAGTACTCGGGCCAGCCCTCGTCGCCGTAGGCGGCGGCCGTGCCGAGGAGGAAGCCCAGGCCCGGGGAGGACCGCTCGGGATTCTCGACCACCAGCAGGTCCTTGTACTCCGGCTTCGCCAGGTCGTCGAAGGTCACCGGCGGCGCCAGCTTCTTGCCCTCGAAGTACGCCTTGTCGTAGTTGACGCAGATGTCGCCGGAGTCGATCGGGGTGACCCGGTGCTCCTCGTCGAGCTGGTACGCCGCCGGCACCCGGTCCAGGCCCTTCGCCTGGTACGGGACGAAGATCCCGTTGTCGAGGGCGCGGGACAGCAGCGTGTTGTCGACGCCGAAGAAGACGTCGCCCTGCGGGGAGCCCTTGGTCAGGATCTCCTTGTTGACGGCCTCGCCCGCGTCACCGCTCTTGAGGACCTTGACCTTGAAGCCGGTCCGCTTCGTGAACTCCGCCAGCACCTCCTCGGAGGCGTTGAAGGAGTCGTGGCTCACGAGGGTGACGGTCTTGGGCGCGGGCGCGTCGGTCTTGCCCGCCGTGCTCCCCGCGTCCTCGGTGCCGCACGCGGCGAGGCCGGTGACGCCGAGCGCCGCGACGAACGCGACGGCAGCGGCCTTCTTGATGCTCACTGGTTTTCCTCCTGGGCGTGACCAGGAAGAGACGCGGCCCCGCCCGCACCCGGCGGAGGCCGGACGCGGGCAGGGCGCAACAGCTTGAGTTACGACCGAACTTCCTACCCAGAATGACCTGGGCGAGGTTCAGAGGGTCTGCGGTCCTACGGTGACCGCACTCTCAGCGCTGTGGCGCTCCCCTGTCGGAATATGGAGATGTGTTCGAGCTCAGACTACAAGGTCAGCGCTCGGCTGCCGCGAGCTGTCCACAGGCACCGTCGATCTCCTGCCCCCGGGTGTCCCGAACGGTCACCGGAACCCCGTGGCGGGCGATGGCCTCGACGAAGGCCTTCTCGTCCTCCGGCCGCGACGCCGTCCACTTCGACCCGGGCGTCGGGTTCAGCGGGATCAGGTTGACGTGCACCCGCTTGCCCTTGAGCAGCCGGCCGAGCAGGTCGCCCCGCCACGCCTGGTCGTTGATGTCCCGGATGAGGGCGTACTCGATGGAGATCCGGCGCCCGGACTTCTCGGCGTACTCCCAGGCCGCGTCCAGGACCTCCCGCACCTTCCACCGCGTGTTGACGGGCACGAGGGTGTCGCGCAGCTCGTCGTCCGGGGCGTGCAGCGAAACCGCGAGGCGGCACTTGAAGCCCTCGTCGGCGAAGCGGAGCATCGCCGGCACGAGACCGACGGTGGAGACGGTGATGCCGCGCTGCGACAGCCCGAGCCCGTCCGGCTCGGGGTCCGTGAGCCGGCGGATCGCCCCGACCACACGCTTGTAGTTGGCGAGCGGCTCGCCCATGCCCATGAAGACGATGTTGGAGAGCCGCGCCGGGCCACCGGGCACCTCGCCGTCGCGCAGGGCCCGCATCCCGTCCACGATCTGGTGCACGATCTCGGCGGTCGACAGGTTCCGGTCGAGGCCGGCCTGCCCGGTCGCGCAGAACGGACAGTTCATGCCGCAGCCGGCCTGCGAGGAGATACACATGGTCACCCGGTCCGGGTAGCGCATGAGCACCGACTCCACGAGCGTGCCGTCGTGCAGCCGCCACAGGGTCTTGCGGGTGGTGTCGTCGTCGCACGAGATGTGTCGCACCACGGACATCAGATCGGGCAGCAGCTCTCCGGCCAGCTTCTCCCGCGAGGCGGCCGGGATGTCGGTCCACTCGGCGGGGTCGTGCGCGTACCGCGCGAAGTAGTGCGTGGACAGCTGCTTGGCGCGGAACGGCTTCTCGCCGATCGCGGCGACGGCCTCCTTCCGCTCGGCGGGCGTGAGGTCGGCCAGGTGCCGCGGCGGCTTCTTGGCTCCGCGGGGGGCGACGAAAGTGAGTTCTCCGGGCTTGGGCATGGTGCTACCAGTGTCGCAGACACTTCCCAGTTCCCAGGGGCTGCGGCCTCCGGCGGTAATCGTCCGGGGCCGTCCGGGCCGTCGCCACCCGGTTCTCACGATCCCGCGGAATGACCGCCGGTTCCCCGACGGGCGCGCCGCAGCCGTCGTGAACCCTTTGAAGGGTGCCGGAGCACACTGGTTTCGCGGTCGGTCGGTGTGGATCTCGTAGACGGTCCCGGCCATCGGCTTCGCGGCGCCGGCCCCGGCCTGCTACCCGGCTCGATCAAGGACGGAAACCCCACCGCAGCAGGGTTGGCGCGTGTCATCGTCGCATGGCCCGGCCGCCCAAGAGGCTTGGGTTCCCCTCCACCACTCCTCACCGGGAGCCCCGTCCAGCCCCGTCCGCGAGCAGTTCCATGACGGCGTCGGGCGTCAGATGGCCCCTCGCTCCGGGCCTGTCGGAGAGATAGCCGGCAATCTCCTCGTCGCTCCACGCCGACGACGCCTTGAGGCCGTGTGCAAGCTGCCGGACGTAGGCGGTCGCAGGTCGACGCACCCCGGTGTCCGCCATGCGCCACGGGGCCGTGAACGTCAGGACCGGCAAGCCCTCAAGTGCCCCGGGACAGACGAGCGTCTCGTAGCGTCCGGGCCCCCGCTCCGAGCGTCCGGTGGCCAGGACTTCGGTCAGTTCGACGTCCTGGCCCGGCTCGCGGTACATCTCCTGGGCCGCCACGTCCGCGAACTGCTGGACCGTGATGAGGTGCGTGACCGCCCACGCCACGCCATCCGCCGTCGGGTCGTAGAACCCGCGCCCGCCCGTCCACACGAGGGATTCGGTGGCGAAGTAGACCTGCCCGGGCATGGTGACCGCGACCGATCTCTGGGGAGGGGTCCGGTCCCGGCATCCCGGGTAGACGCGATTAGAACCCGGCGGTCGCCCTCCTGCGAGGTACTGGTCGAGCCGTTCCGCGTACATGTTGGAGCCGTAGGAGGCGTACCAGACCCGTTGCGGCCGGACGTCACTCGTCCGGAGCGGTTCCAGGGGGCGGGCAGTGGACACGATCACTCCGCAGGCGCGTCGTCGCGGACCGCACATCGCGGTCCTCCGGCAGGGCCGTGACCGTCGTCCGGAGCGGTCTGCCGTCCTCGCCCCGTCCGTGCGCCCCGTACCACCAGCGGGCTCGGGCACGGTGCCACCAGTGTGGCAGGCGCCGGTGCCCGGTGCGGTCAGCCCCGTGGAGCGCCGGGGGGCGCGGTGGGAATGCGGGAGGTGAAGAACAGGGCGAGGACGGAAGCGCCCGCGAGGACGGCGAGCGCGGCCCTCAGGCCGTCGAGGCGGGCGGCGGCATTGGCCTCCAGCGCGGCATCGGTCACCGCGGGGGCGATGCCGGCCTCGTCGAGGGCCGTCCGGAGCTGCTCGTCCGACAGGAAGGGAACTCCGCTCTGCAGCTTGGTGGCGGCCTGGTTGCTGATGTCGGGAGGGACCGCGGGGTTCTGCGCGATGCTGGTCAGGAAGGAGGAGGTGAGCGCAGCGATCATGATCGATCCGGCCAGTGCGGTGCCGACGGAGGCGCCGAGGTTGGTCACGGCGTTCTGGATTCCGCCCACTTCCGCGCTCTGCCGGTCCGGTACGGCGGAGACGGTGACGGCACCGAGCTGGGAGGCCAGTGCCCCCATGCCGAGGCCGACCAACAGGAGCGGCAGGGTGACGATCTCCGCACCGGCATCGGTGTCGAGCGCGGCCATCAGGACGATCGCGCCGGCGAGCAGCGCGAAGACGCCGAGCCGGACCACTCGACGTGGTGAGGCCTTCGGGAAGAACCGGGGGACGAGGAGCGCGGCAGCGAGCAGTGCCAGGGAGAGCGGCAGGATGTGGGCACCGGTCGACAGGGCGGACAGCCCCAGGGCGACCGAGAGGTAGAGCGGGACGACGAAGAAGACGCCCATCTGGACCAGGTACTGGAAGAAGAACATGGTCAGCCCGCCGTTCAACTGCCGGTTGCGCAGCATGGCGGGGTCGATGAGCGGTTCCCGTCCGCGGGTGACGAGCCGCGCCTCCCAGCGGAGGAAGAGCCAGACCAGCAGCAGTCCCGCCGTCACCGTCCAGACGACCAGGGACACGCCGAGCCAGTCGGGGGCGCCCGGCTTGGGCCTGACCCAGCCCCACTCGCCGGAGCGGAGGACTCCGTAGACGGCGGTCCCGAGGCCGGCGGCGGAGAGCAGGGCTCCGACGAGGTCGATGCGCGGGCGCTGCTCGCTCGCGGCGTCGGTGATGCGGCGGGCGAGGACGATGATGACGAGCACCAACAGCACTTCGCCGGCGAAGACCCACCGCCAGGAGAAGTAGGTCGTGGCCAGGCCGCCGATCAGCGGACCGACCGCGACCGCGACGGCACCGGCAGCGGCCACGGCGCCATAGGCGGCCGCACGCCGTTGGGAAGGGAAGTTTCCTGCGACCAGGGCCACGATCGCGGGCATGATGAGCGCCGCTCCGGTGCCTTCCAGGAACGACCAGCCGAGCAGCAGCACGGGCAGGTTCGGGGCGAGGGCCGTGGTGAACGAGCCGACCCCGTAGACACAGGCACCGATCAGGAACGCCCGCTTGCGCCCGATCAGCGCCCCGATCTTGCCCCCGGGGATCATGAGCATCGCCATCACCAGGGTGTACGCCGTGATGGCGCCCTGGATCCCGGTGACCGTCGTGTTCACGTCGTCGGCGACGGTCGCGATGGACACGTTCATGACGGAGCTGTCGAGCGCCATCAAGAACTGCCCGGCCGCGAGGGTCAGCAACACGAGACCCGCGCGGGCGGGTTTTTCCTCACGGCGCGCCCCAGGAACCATGGGTGCATCCTGCACGGGCGGCACGCGGGGACCGCCCGACGCGCCGCGTGCGTCCACCGCTCGGCGCAGCGGCACCCGGGCCGGGGGCCGGGGACGGGGAGGCCGTGGGACAAAGACGGAACGGGGCGGGGCGGGACGGGGCGGGAGAAGACTTCCGTGGGAGGAACAGCCGG
>NZ_JBHYMF010000121.1:0-20950 GCF_042742855.1 Streptomyces sp. NPDC058877
CCGTTTCCGGGGCCTCAGTCCAGGGCCAGGCTCCTCAGGACCAGGCCCGTTGCGGGTTTCGGGCCGAAGGAGGTCGACTTCCTGGGCATGGTGACGCCCTGGCGCGCCAGGTCACGGACGACGGCTTCCCGGACCGGGTGCATGAGGACCGCGGTGCCGCCCCGGCGCTCCGCCTGGTCCACCGCCGCCCCGGCGTCGTGGATGTAGCTGATGTCCTCGGGGGCGTCCGGGACGTGCCAGACGTTCTCCAGAAGGGCGGAGTGCAGCACCGTCGCGTCCAGGGTTCGCCAGGCCTGTGGCCGGTCCGTGCGGATCGTGCGGTCCAGGAGCGCGGGATCGGGGCGGTCCAGGAGGTGGAACGCACCGTCGCCCGCGAGGAGGAAGGCGTTGCCTTCGGCCGCTGTGGCGGCGAGGAGGTCCAAGGCCGCCGGGAGCGGCTGGTCGATCCTGCGCACGCGGAAGGAGTCGCCGATGGCCGCGAGGGCGTCTGTGACGGGCAGGCGGTTGAGGAGCCGGTGGATGGCGCGGACCCGCAGGGGGTAGCGGGCCGTGTCGACGAGGAGGACCAGGCCGTGGTTCCACGGGCCGGGCGCAACGTGTTCCTCGCGCAGGCGCAGATAGGTGGCCCAACGGTGGTGACCGTCGGCGATGAGGGCTTGGTGCCGGGCCAGTTCGCGGGTGATCGTGGCGAGCTCGGTGGGGTCGGTGATCGACCAGAGACGGTGCTGGAAGCCGTCTTCCGTGGTGGTGCAGAGCAGGGGCTCCCGCAGGACGGTCCGTTCGATGACCGCATCGGCACCGTCCTCCTCCGCGCCGACGTACGTGAGGAGCAGGGGTTCCAGGTTGGCGGCGGTGGTCCGCATCAGGGCGGCACGGTCCTCGACGACGTGCGGCATGACGTCTTCATGGGGGAGGACGATGCCCTCGTCGGGGGAGGAGAGTTCCAGCGCTCCGATGACGCCGCGCTGGAGGATCCCGTCGCCGTGCTGCTCGTACACGTAGAGGGCGGGCTCCGGATCGGGGGCCAGGACGCCGTCCGCGAGCCAGCGGTCGAGGGTGACGGCTGCCTTGCGGTGGCGGGTGCCGGCGGTGATCGCTTGGGGGAGGATCAGGCGGACGATGTTGTGCGGGTCCGCGGATTCGAGGTGGATCAGTCCGTCAGGTCGGACGACGACGTCGTAGGGAGGTGACGTCACGGCAGCCAGACTGCCGACTCGCTCGGGGACGTACCGGAGTCCGCGGAACGGAGCGAGGTGCAACCCTGGGGCGTCGTCGCGGACGTCGGTGGCCGCGTGACCTGAGGTGTTCATCTCGTCATCGTATGTGGGTGGGGCCATCGGCGATGATCGGGGGAGTGCTGCACCGGTGACGTGAGGAGCGAGTGGTGGCGATGGGGAACGGCCGAGGGCGGCGTGACGGCGGTCGGAAGCGTCCGGGAGGAAGCGAGGTGGCGCTGTGCGAGGTCTACGACACGGCGCTCCTGGACCTGGACGGGGTGGTGTACGCGGGCGGCGAGGCCGTTCCGCACGCAGTGGAGGCGTTGGGGGCCGCCCGTGCCGGTGGGATGCACCTGGCGTACGTCACCAACAATGCGCTGCGGACGCCGGCGGAGGTGGCGGCCCATCTGACGGAGCTGGGCGTGCCGGCGGAGGCCGGGGACGTGGTCACCTCGGCGCAGGCGGTGGCCCGGTTGATCGCGGACGAGGTGCCGGAGGGGTCCCGGGTGCTGGTCATCGGTGGCGAGGGGCTGCGGGTGGCGCTTCGTGAGCGGGGGCTCGTGCCGGTGGAGTCGGCGGACGACGGGCCGGCAGCGGTCGTGCAGGGGTACGGCGGACCGGGGATGCCGTGGGGGCGGTTCGCGGAGGCGGCCTACGCGGTGGGGCGCGGGGTGCCTTGGTACGCGTCGAACACGGACCTGACGATTCCGGGGGCGCGGGGGATCGGCCCGGGGAACGGGGCGGGGGTGGAGGTCGTGCGGATCGCCACCGGGGGGCGTGCGGAGCCCAAGGTCGCGGGCAAGCCGCTGCCGCCGATGCACCGGGAGACCGTGCTGAGGACGGGAGCGCAACGGCCCCTGGTGGTCGGGGACCGGCTCGACACGGACATCGAGGGGGCCTTCAACGGCGGGGTCGACTCGCTGCTCGTACTGACCGGGGTGACGGACGCGGCACAGCTGCTCGCCGCCCCGCCCGAGCACCGTGCCACCTATGTGGCGGCTGATCTGCGGGGGCTGCTGGTGGGGCAGCCGGAGGTGGTCGAGGTGGGGGAGGGGGAGTTCCGGTGCGGGGGCTGGAGGGCCTCCGTGCGCGAGGGGGAGCTCGTCCTCGACGGAGTACCGGGCGAGGAGGGAGAAGTGATGGACGCGGTGCGTGCGCTCTGTGGGGCGGCCTGGACGGAGGCGGACGGGCCGGGTGCGGGCGTGCCGGACCCGCGGAAGGCGCTGGCGCTGCTCGGGACGTGAGGCGTGCGACCCCGGACCGACGTTGAAGTTGGGTAGGCTAACCTAACTTTTCGTGGGTCGCGGTCGCCGCCGCCGGGGGTGATCACGGACGAGAACCGGGAGTGCGGGTATGGACGGTCGGCAGCAGCGCCTGAGTGCGGAATCGGTCACCCTGGCGTACGAGCAGCGGGTCATCGCCCGCGAGCTGACCGTCGAGATCCCCGACAACTCGTTCACCGTCATCGTCGGGCCCAACGCCTGCGGCAAGTCCACCCTCCTCCGGGCCCTCTCGCGCATGTTGAAGCCCAGTGCGGGGCGCGTCCTGCTCGACGGGCAGTCGATCCAGACCATGCCCGCCAAGAAGGTCGCCCGGACCCTCGGGTTGCTGCCCCAGACCTCCGTGGCGCCCGACGGCATCACCGTCGCGGACCTCGTCGCGCGCGGCCGTTACCCCCACCAGGGACTGTTGCGCCAGTGGTCCCCCGAGGACGAGCGGATCACCCGTGAGTCCATGGCGGCGACGGGCGTCACCGAGCTGGCCGACCGGTACGTGGACGAACTCTCCGGCGGTCAGCGCCAGCGCGTCTGGATCGCCATGGCGCTCGCCCAACAGACCCCGCTGCTGCTGTTGGACGAGCCGACCACGTACCTCGACATCCAGCACCAGATCGAGGTCCTCGACCTGTGCGCCGAGCTGCACGAGACACAAGGGCGGACCCTCGTCGCCGTCCTGCACGACCTCAACCACGCGGCCCGCTACGCGACCCACCTCATCGCCGTTCGCGAGGGCCGGGTCATCGCCGAGGGAGCGCCGTCGGAAGTGGTGACCGCGGAGCTCGTCGAGCAGGTCTTCGGCCTGCGCTGCCAGGTCATCGACGACCCGCAGACGGGGACCCCGCTGGTCGTGCCGGCGGGACGGAAGGCGCGTGCCCGGACCGTCGGACGGGTGCGGGTGGGAGGGGCCGTGCCGCCGCAGCCCGCGCTGCAGGAGTGACCCGGCGCGAGGGGCACGGGGGCGACGGGCGGGCGGCACGGACCACGGGTGGTCCCCTGCGGGAGCCCCGGCACCGCGCTGCCCCGGGGCGCTGACCGCCACGAGGCCCGGGACGGAGCGTCCGTCCGTCAGGGCACGGGGCGTCCCGTTCGCTAGAGCAGGGACCTGAGGCGGAGCAGGTCGCGGAAGCCCGCCTCCAACCTGACCCGGCCGGAGGCCCAGGCCTTCGCGAAGTTCAACTCGCCGTCCACCATCGCCACCAGGTCGTCGCCGGCCATGGACAGACGGATTTGAGCCTTGGTCGGCGGTGGGCCCGACAGCGTGGAGTCGACCCGGATCCGGCCGTCCGCGAGACGGCCCGTGAACGTCGTGTCGAGATCGGTGACATGGCAGCTCAGGGTGCGGTCCAGCGCGGCAGCCCCGCGCACGCCGTCGTCCGCCCGCGCGAGGCCGTCCGAGAGCCTGTCCAGTGCATCGCGGCACTCCGTGATCGTTGCCATCGCACCGACGGTACCCCAGCGCTTCGCGGTAGCGTCGGGGCATGACCGATGAGATGCCGGAGCCGGGCGACACCGCCGTCGACGAGGCCGTCGAGGAGCCCCCCGGGCAGCCGTACGAGCCCGCCGCGGCAGCGCCGCTCGGCATCGTCCTCGAGCCCACCGGCCATTCCGCAGTCGACGCCTGCCTCGCGCGGTTGACCGAGGTGGACGGCCTCCCGGCAGACGGACACCTGGAGGTGTACGAGGATGTACACCGTGCACTGTGCGCCGAGCTGACCTCGCTCGACGCGCACACCGCCCCCCGTCCGTACGAAAACAGGAGCTGAACCGAACGTGGCAGGACCGGCACGCCGCCGTCTCGACGCCGAGCTGGTGCGGCGCAAGCTCGCGCGTTCGCGCGAGCACGCCAGCCAGCTGATCGCCGCGGGCCGGGTGACCGTCGGCAAGACCGTCGCGACCAAGCCCGCCACCCAGGTCGAGACCGCTGCGGCCATCGTGGTCGCCCAGGACGACTCCGACCCCGACTACGTCTCGCGCGGCGGCCACAAGCTCGCCGGGGCCTTCGCCGCCTTCGTTCCGCAGGGGCTGCGGGTCGAGGGCCGGAGGGCCCTGGACGCCGGAGCCTCCACCGGCGGCTTCACGGACGTCCTGCTGCGCGCGGGGGCCGCTCATGTGGTCGCCGTCGACGTCGGCTACGGGCAGCTCGCCTGGTCGTTGCGGAGCGACGAGCGGGTCACCGTCAAGGACCGCACGAACGTACGCGAGTTGACGCTCGACGTCATCGACGGCGTCCCGGTGGACCTCGTCGTCGGTGACCTGTCGTTCATCCCGCTCGGTCTGGTGCTGCCCGCCCTCGCGTCCTGTACGGCATCCGACGCCGACCTCGTCCTCATGGTGAAGCCGCAGTTCGAGGTGGGCAAGGAACGGCTCGGCACCGGCGGAGTCGTGCGGTCCGCCGAACTCCGCGCGGACGCGGTGAAGAACGTGGCCCGGCAGGCCGGCGAGCTCGGCCTCGGCGTCCGCGGTGTCACCGCCAGCCCGCTGCCCGGCCCCTCCGGCAACGTCGAGTACTTTCTGTGGCTGCGGGCAGACGCGCCCGCGCTGGATCCGGCGGACGTCGACCGCGCCGTGGCGGAGGGACCTCGTTGAGTTCAACGGCAGCAGCACCATCGGGAACCGCACGCACCGTCTTCCTGCTCGCGCACACCGGTCGTCCGGCCGCGGTGCGCAGCGCCGAACTGGTCGTCCTGGGACTGTTGCGCTGTGGCATCGGCGTCCGCGTCCTGGAGGCCGAGGCCGCGGACCTGCCGCTGCCGCCGTCCGTCGAGAAGGTGCCGGAGGCGTGCTCCGATGCGCTCGACGGTTGTGAACTCCTCGTCGTCCTCGGCGGCGACGGCACCCTGCTGCGCGGCGCCGAGTTCTCCAGGGCCTCCGGCGTGCCGATGCTCGGCGTCAACCTGGGGCGGGTCGGTTTCCTCGCGGAAGCCGAGCGGGACGACCTCGACAAGGTCGTCGACCGGGTCGTCACCAAGGCGTACGAGGTCGAGGAGAGGATGACCCTCGACGTCGTCGTGTACGAGAACGGCGACGTCCTGCACCGCGACTGGGCGCTCAACGAGGCCGCCGTGCAGAAGGTGTCCCCGGAGCGGATGCTGGAGGTCGTGCTCGCGATCGACGGGCGTCCGGTGACGGGCTTCGGCTGCGACGGGGTGATCTGCGCGACACCGACCGGATCCACCGCCTACGCCTTCTCGGCGGGCGGCCCGGTCGTCTGGCCGGAGGTCGAGGCGCTGCTGATGGTCCCGATCGGGGCCCACGCCCTCTTCGCCAAGCCGCTGATCACCACCCCCGAGTCGGTGCTGGCGGTCGAGGTCGAGCCGCACACCCCGCACGGAGTGCTGTGGTGCGACGGCCGGCGGACGGTGGAGCTTCCCGCGGGCGCACGCGTCGAGGTGCGGCGGGGCGCCGTCCCGGTGCGCCTCGCCCGGCTGCACCACGCCTCCTTCACCGACCGGCTCGTCGCCAAGTTCGCCCTGCCCGTGTCGGGATGGCGGGGCGCACCCCACTGACCCCGCCAGGTGGCCCGCAACGAGCGGCGGCCCCGGGGGTTACGCCCGGGGCGATGTCGCATCGGACCCGGGAAACCTCGTATGGTCTGGGGCGTGCTGGAGGAGATGCGGATACGGTCGCTCGGGGTCATCGACGACGCGGTGGTCGAGCTGTCGCCCGGCTTCACCGCGGTGACCGGTGAGACCGGTGCGGGCAAGACCATGGTCGTGACCAGCCTGGGGCTGCTGC
The DNA here is from genome assembly GCF_042742855.1 of Streptomyces sp. NPDC058877. NCBI lineage: Bacteria > Bacillati > Actinomycetota > Actinomycetes > Kitasatosporales > Streptomycetaceae > Streptomyces > Streptomyces sp. NPDC058877. The sequence goes on from NZ_JBHYMF010000121.1 coordinate 6,233, forward strand.
TCGGCGGGCGCGCCGACCCGGCCCTGGTGCGGATCGGTGCGGCTTCGGCCGTCGTCGAGGGGCGGATCAGCGTGCCTGCGGGCGCGCCTGCCGCCGTACGGGCCGAGGAGGCCGGCGCCGAGCTCGACGAGGGCGTCCTCCTGGTCAGCCGTACGGTTTCGGCCGAGGGGCGCTCGCGCGCCCATCTGGGCGGGCGTTCCGTGCCCGTCGGGCTGCTTGCCGAGCTCGCCGACGAACTCGTCGCCGTTCACGGCCAGACCGATCAGCAGGGCCTGCTCAAGCCCGCCCGGCAGCGCGGTGCGCTCGACCGGTACGCGGGCGGGGCCGTGTCCGTGCCGCTCGCCGCCTACGGTACGGCGTACCGTCGGCTGCGCGCCGTCACCGCCGAGTTGGAGGAGATCACCACCCGGGCGAGGGAACGCGCCCAGGAGGCGGATCTGTTGCGCTTCGGGCTCGGTGAGATCGAGGCCGTCGCCCCGCTGCCCGGGGAGGACGCGGAACTCGCCGCCGAGGCGGAGCGCCTCGGGCACGCCGAAGCCCTCGCCTCCGCCGCGGCGCTCGCGCGCGCTGCCCTGGCCGGCAACCCGGAGGACCCCGAGGCCGTCGACGCGACCACCCTGGTCGCGGGCGCGGGCCGGGCCCTGGAGGCCGTGCGGTCGCACGATCCGGCGCTCGCCTCGCTCGCCGACCGGATGGGCGAGATCTCGATCCTGCTCGGCGACGTGGCCGGGGAACTCGCCGGGTACCTCGACGACCTGGACGCCGATCCGCTGCGGCTCGCCGCCGTCGAGGAGCGCCGGGCCCTGATCAACCAGCTCACCCGCAAGTACGGCGAGGACGTCGCCGCCGTCCTCGCCTGGGCCGAGGAGAGCGCCGGCCGGCTCGGTGAACTGGACGGGGACGACGACCGCATCGGGGAACTCGCCGCCGAGCGGGACCGGCTGCGCGACGAGCTGTCGGTGCTCGCGCAGCGACTCACCGACGCGCGCACGGAGGCCGCTGCCCGGTTCGCCGACGCGGTCACCTCCGAACTCGCTTCGCTGGCCATGCCGCATGCCCGGGTGTCCTTCGACGTCCGACAGGTCGAGGACGAGGAGGGGGTGGAGGTCGACGGCCGTCGGGTCGCCTACGGGCCGTCCGGCGCGGACGAGGTCGAGCTGCTGCTCGCCCCGCACCCCGGTGCCCCGCCCCGGCCCATCGCCAAGGGGGCGTCCGGCGGTGAGCTGTCGCGGGTGATGCTCGCCGTGGAGGTCGTCTTCGCCGGGGTCGATCCGGTGCCCACGTACCTCTTCGACGAGGTCGACGCGGGCGTCGGCGGCAAGGCTGCCGTCGAGATCGGACGCCGGCTCGCCAAGCTCGCCAAGAGCGCACAGGTCGTGGTCGTCACCCACCTGCCGCAGGTGGCTGCCTTCGCCGACCGGCAACTGCTCGTGGAGAAGACCAACGACGGTTCCGTGACCCGCTCCGGCGTCACGGTGCTGGAGGGCGAGGAGCGGGTGCGGGAGCTGTCCCGGATGCTCGCCGGCCAGGAGGACTCCGAGACGGCGAGGGCCCACGCGGAGGAACTCCTGGCGACGGCACGGGCCGACGCATGAGGCGCTTCGCGGCCTTCGGGACCGCCGCAGGGGTGACCCGGGCGGTGTACGGGGCGCTGGGCCGCCGTCGGGACGACGAGCGGTGGAGGCGGACCAACCACGCAGGACGGACCGTCGACCTCTGTGCCGGCCCCGCGGTCACCCTCGGAGCGGCGCTCGGCGCCGGCAGCGCCCCCGCCGCCCTCGCGGTGCTCGCGGCGGGGGCGTGCGGGGCCCACGACGATGTGAAGGGCGACCACCGACGGGGGTTCCGGGCCCATGTGGCGGCGCTCCGGGAGGGTGAGGTGACCAGCGGGGCGGTGAAGCTGTTCGGCATCGGTGCCGCCTCGCTCGCGGCCGGGGCGCTCCTCAAGGAGAAGCCCGTCGACAAGCTCCTCGCCGGGGTCGTCATCGCGGGCACCGCGCATCTGGTGAACCTCGTGGACGTGCGGCCGGGGCGTGCGGGGCTCCTGGTGCTCGGGCTCGCTGCGCCCGGGCTGCTGCGCGGTGCCCCGGCCGCCGCACCGATGGGCGCGGTCGTCGCCGTGCTCGGCGACGACCTCGGCGAGCGGACCATGCTCGGCGACGCGGGTGCGCACGCGCTCGGAGCCGCGGTCGGGAGCGCCGTCGCCGCGGGGAACGGGCGGCTCGGTCTTGCCGCACACGCGGCGGGCGTGGTGGCCGCCGCCGTGTGGGGAGAACGGGCGACCTCCCACTGAGGGGGCGCAGGCCTGTAGCAGGGGCGTGCACGGGGTTTCTGTGCGCTCACCCGTGTGGGTGAAACCACGGGGTGCGGGTCCGCCCGGTGCGCCCACCGGACAGGGGAACGACGCCATTTCGGTGCCGGAACGTGCGTACGGTCGGTGGTGCGGACTGGCATCCTTGGGTCCGTGACACAGCTCCGTACGGTCCAAGTGCTGGGCGGCGGCGGCGCGGGCAGCAGCGCGCACGTCCGATCACTTGCCGCGGGGTTGGTGGCGAGGGGCGTGCGGGTGACCGTGTGCGCACCGGCCGAACTCGATCGCCTCTACGACTACCTGGGCGCCGGCGCACACTTCGTGCCCCTGCCGCACCTCGGCGACCCCGCCGCCGTCGCCGCGCTCCGCAACGCCTGCATCGGCGCGGACGTGGTGCATGCGCACGGGCTCCAGGCCTCGGTGCGGGCCGCGGTCGCGCTGACCGGCGCCCGAACCCCCTTCGTGACCACCTGGCACAGCCGGAACCGAGCGGTCGGGGCACGGGGCGGAGTGCTGCGGCTCCTGGAACGCAGGACCGCACGGGCCGCGACCGTCGTCCTCGGCACTTCCTTCGAACTCGTCGACCGGGCCCGGCGGCGCGGGGCCCGGGACGCCCGCCTCGCCCCCATCACGGTGCCCGCCGCGCGCCGACCGGTCTGCCTCCACGACGGCAAGGCGCGCGCCGAACTGGGCGCGGTCGACCGGCCCCTGCTGATGGCCGTCGGCGCGCTCGAACGGGGCCGGGGCTACCGGACGCTGCTCGATGCGGCCCGGACGTGGCGGGAACTCGACCCGCCGCCCCTGCTCGTCATCGCGGGCGAGGGGAGCGAACGGGGCGCGCTCCAACGCCGGATCGTCGAGGAAGGGCTTCCGGTACGACTGATCGGACGCCGCGACGACGTCGCCGAACTGCTGGCGGCGGCCGATGTCGCCGTGCTGCCCTCCCGGTGGGAGGGGCGCTCCCTGCTCGCGCAGGAAGCGCTTCGGCTCGGGGTGCCGCTCGTCGCCACGGCCGTCGGTGGTGTGCCGGAACTCGTCGGGGACGCGGCGGAGTTGATTCCGTACGGAGATGCGGATGCCTTGGCGGCTGCGGTGCGGGGCCTGCTCGACGACGCGGAGCGCAGGATGGACCTGGCGGCGGCGGGGCGCGTCCAGGCGCGGTCGTGGCCCACCGAGGACGAGACGGTGGCGCACGTGCTGAGCGTGTACGACGAGCTGACGGGCCGGTGACGTACGACCCGTCGTGCCCGCTCGCTCCTCCGGAACGGGACGCGGCGGAGGACGGGGTTGGAGTGCCGTGCACCCCGGCGCCCTCGGGCCGCGCTGCCGTCCGGGGAACCTCAGGACGTGTGGCGGCGGGCCCTGAGGGCCAGGGAGAGCGCCAGGACCGTTTGCGGGTCGTCCAGGTCCGTGCCGAGGAGTTCGGAGATGCGTGCGAGCCTGTTGTAGAGGGTCTGGCGGTTGAGGTGTAGTTCCCGGGCCGTCTCCGCCTTGCGGCCGGCATGCGCCAGGTACGTCTCCAGGGTCGGGAGCAGCGGCGGCCGGGAAGCGCCGTCGTGCTCCCTGAGGGGGCCGATGGCGCGGTCCACGAAGGCCGCGAGGTCCGGGTGGTCCCGCAGCCGCCACAGCAGCAGGTCGATGTCCAGCCGCCGAGCGTCGTACCAGGGCAGCTCCGAGAGGCCCTGGGCCGCCGTCGCCGTCTCCGCCGCGTGCCGCAGTCCCGCGGAGGCCGCCGCCCAGCCGCCCGCGACGCCGACCACGACGACCGGTGGGTGCGCTCCGGCCCGTTCCAGGCCGGCCCGCTCCACGCCCGCGCGCAGCGCCGCCGCGACCCGGTCCGCGACCGCCGTGCGCTCCGACTCGGAGCGCAGGCCCAGCAGCAGCGGCACCCGTCCCTCCACCGGACGGACGCCGAGCAGGGCGGGGACGCCCACCGAAGACAGTTCTTCCAGCACGGCGCGGGCCAGCAGCGCCCAGTTCCCCGAGGGGAAGAGTTCCGGGGACAAGCGCATCACGACCGGGAGGAGCGGGCCGTCCCCGGGCTTGAAGCCGAGGACCCGCGCCTGTGCCGGGGCGTCCTCGGCCCTGATCCGGCCCTCGGCCAGGTCCGTCAGGAAGTCGCCGCGACCGCGTGCGGCCAGCTCCTCCTCCTGGCGCGCCTGCATGAGGACGACCGCGAGGAGCCCCGCCGCCTGCTCGGCCGCCATCCGGTGGACGGGGGAGAGGGCGCCGGAGACCGCGAGGAGGACGAGCCGTGCCCGCACCGTGCCCGTACCGGGCCCGCCGCCGGGCACGTCGACGAGGACCGTGCCGCTGGGCGGGCCCGACTCGCGCGCCGCCCGCTGACCGCGCAGCCCGTCCCACACCTGGAGTGGGTCCGCGGGCGCGGATTCGGTGCCCGCCGCGTACAGCAGCTGTCCGTCGGCCGTCTCCAGGAAGACCGGGTTGGCGGCGAATTCGGAGAGGACGCGGAGCACCTGCGGGACCCCGCCGCCGCCGAGCAGCGCCTCCGTGCACTGCCGGTGGACCTCCTCGGCCCGCCGCTGGAGCGCGTAGTGGCCGTTGACGATCTCGGTGTGGATCTCCTCCGTGACGGTGACGAAGGGGACCTCTCGATGGAGCTGGACGAGCGGCAGGCCGGCGGCCCGTGCGGTCTCCACTATCGTCGCCGGCAGCCGGGCGAAGCGCGGACCGAGTTCGACCACGAGCGCCGCGATGCCCCGGTCGGCGAGCCGGCGCACGAAGGCGCGCTGTTCGGCCGGGCGGGTGCCCAGGCCGAGGCCCGTGGTGAGGAGGAGCTCGCCGCCCTTGAGCAGCGACGCAATGTTCGGCACTTCGCCCGCGTGCACCCAGCGCACCGTGCGGTGCAGCCGGTCGGCGCCCGCGACGACCTCCGGGAGCCCGCCGCGCAGTCCGGGCAGCTCAAGTGCCCGCTGCACGGTGATCCCGCCCTGATTGTCCATGGGGCCGGACGCTACCCGCGTCCGTGTTCCGGCGACATCACCCGACGGTTACGGGACCGGACGGTTCGTACACCGGGGCGACAACTCGTCGCTCCACGGGGGGAATTGTGCGACCGCCTGTCGATTGTGGCCTACGTCACGCACGAGGATCCTCTCGGCCCATGGCAGAGAACCCCACCCCAGTCGTCCACCGGCTCAAGGCGAACTCGGTCGGACTCGTCGGCGTCGTCTTCATGGCCGTCGCCACCGCCGCTCCGATCACGGCGATGACCGGAAACCTCCCCATCGCCGTCGGCTTCGGCAACGGCACCGGCGCACCCGCCGGATACCTCTTCGCGACCCTGGTGCTGACCGTGTTCTCGGTCGGCTACGTCGCCATGGCCAAGCGGATCACGGCCGCGGGCGCCTTCTACGGCTACATCTCGCACGGGCTGGGCCGGATCGCCGGCATGGCATCCGGCATGCTCGCGGTGCTCGCGTACATCGTCTTCGAGGCCTCGATCGTCGGCGTCTTCTCCTACTTCGCCAAGACGACCGTCGCCGACCAGCTCGGCGTGGACCTGCCCTGGATCCTGTACGCAGCCGTCATGTTGGCCGTCACGGCCGTCCTGTCGTACTTCGACATCAACCTCACCGCCAAGGCGCTCGGAGCGATGTTGGTCGCAGAGATCGCCGTCCTCTTCGCGGTGGCCACCGCGGTCCTCATCGCCGGCGGCGGTCCCGACGGCATCCCGGTCGAACCGATCAACCCCACGAACGCCTTCACCGGCACCTCCGCCGGACTCGGCCTCTTCTTCGCCTTCTGGTCCTGGGTCGGCTTCGAGTCCACCGCGATGTACGGCGAGGAATCCCGCAACCCCAAGAGGGTCATTCCGAGGGCCACCCTGATCTCCGTCATCGGCGTCGGCCTCTTCTACATCTACGTGTCCTGGATGGCGATCGCCGGGAACGGGCTCGCCGGATCGATACAGATCTCCTCCTCGGACTCCCCGCTCGACCTCTTCTTCGCGCCCACCCGCTCCTTCATCGGAGCCTGGGCCGTCGACGCCTTCCAGTGGCTGCTGCTCACCGGCTCCTTCGCCTGCGGGATGGCCTTCCACCAGTGCGCCTCGCGATACCTGTACGCCATCGGCCGGGAGGGCTTCCTGCACCCCGCGCTCGGACGGACCCACGCCGTGCACGGCTCGCCGTACATCGCCTCCTTCGTGCAGAGCACGATCGCCGTCACCCTCGTCGGCGTCTTCTGGCTCACCGGCCAGGACCCCTACATCCACCTGTACACCCTGCTCGCGATCCTCGGCACGATGGCGATCCTGATCGTGCAGACCCTCTGCTCCTTCGCCGTCATCGGCTACTTCCGCAAGAACCACCCCGAGGACCGGCACTGGTTCAAGACGCTGACCGCCCCGCTCCTCGGCGGGGTCGGGATGACCGCCGTCGTCGTCCTGCTGATCATGAACATGGAGACGGCGGCCGGGCTCGCCGCCGATTCCCTCTTCTTCAAGGCCATCCCGTGGATCATCGGCGCCGTCTTCTTCGGCGGCCTCGGGCTCGGCTGGTACCTCAAGACCAAGCAGCCCCAGCGCTACGAGGTCATCGGCCGGATCGTCCTGGAAGACGCCACCGAGCGCACCGACGACACCACCGAGCCCGCACCCACCCCGGTGCCCCAGAGCTGACCCCCCCCCAAAAAAAACGAACCCAGGAGCGCCCCATGGCACGCACCACCCCGATGCACCTCCTGAAGAAACTGGTCGCCGAGCACACCGCCGCCCGACGGCTGGACCTGCCCGTCGACGCGCTGCGCGGCATGAGGGCCGACGCCCTCGGGCGCCGCACCCTCCTCACCTACGCCGCCGCAGCGGGCGTCGCGGTGGGAGTGGGCGGGGCCGCAGCCGCCCCGGCCGTGGCCGCCACGAGCACCCCGCCCGTCAAGAGCACCGCCCGGGTCGCCGTCGTCGGCGCGGGGATCTCCGGCCTGACCGCCGCGCTCACCCTCCAGGACGCCGGCCTGAGCCCGGTGCTGTACGAGGCGAACCCGTCCCGGGTCGGCGGTCGCATGTGGACCCAGCGCGACCACTGGGCCTACGGGCAGACCTCCGAGATCGGCGGCGAGCTCATCGACACCAACCACAAGAAGATCCTCGAACTCTGCCGCCGGTTCGACCTCGTCACCGAGGACTTCCTGGGCGGAGGGCCCAACGGCGCGGAGGAGGTCCTCTGGTTCGACGGCGCCTACTACCCGCGCGACCAGGCCGACGAGGACTTCAACGCCGTCTACCAAGCCCTCCACCGCGACCTGATCGACTCGGGCGAGGTGTTCTGGAACCAGACCACCCCCACCGGCACCGCCCTCGACAACATGTCGCTGTACGAGTGGATCGAGAGCCGTGTTCCCGGCGGACACGCCTCACCGCTCGGCCGCTACTTCGACGTCGCCTACAACGTCGAGTACGGCGCCGACACCACCGAGCAGTCCGCCCTCGCCCTGGTCCTGCTCATGGGCTACCAGACCAATCCGGGCAACTTCAACATCTGGGGCCTCTCCAACGAGCGCTACCACATCACCGGCGGCAACGACCTGCTGCCGAACGCCGTCGCCGCGGCACTCGACCCCGGTACCCTGCGCATGGGCTGGTCGCTCGACGCCGTGCGCGCCAACGCCGACGGAACCCAGACCCTCACCTTCACCGAAGCCGGAGCCACCCGGACCGTCACCGCCGACCACACGATCCTGTGCGTGCCGCTGCCGATCCTGCAGCGCCTCGACCTCTCCCGGGCGGGCTTCGACCCGCTCATGAAGAACCTGCTGCGGGACGCGCGGATGGGCTACTGCACCAAGCTCAACATGCAGTTCGGCACCAGGCCCTGGCGCGGCACCGGGGCCTGGCCCGGGGTCTCCGCCGGCGAGTGCTTCACCGACAGCGAGATCCAGCAGACCTGGGACACCACCAAGGTCCAGGGCGGCACCGGAGGCATCCTCCTCCAGTACGGCAGCGGCAGCCTGGCCCGGAACCTCAACCCGGCCGGGCCGTTCTCCACCGAGTCCGACCCCTACGTACGGAAGCTGGTCACCCGCTACCTCGCCGGCATCGACGCCTTCTTCCCCGGCACCTCCAAGGCGTACACGGGCCGAGCCCAGCTCTCCGCGTGGCACAAGAACCCGTACTCGCTCGGCGCGTACTCCTGTTGGCCGGTCGGCTACGTCCACCGCTACGCCGGCTACGAGGGCACCGCCCAGGGCAACGTCCACATCGGCGGAGAGCACTGCTCCTACGATTTCCAGGGCTTCATGGAGGGCGGGGCCACGGAGGGCGAGCGGGCCGCCGAGGAGGTGATCGCCGCGCTGCGGTGAGCCGGTTCAACCGGCGGGCGGGATGTTCTGGTTGAAGCGGAACACGTTGTCGGGGTCGTACACCGCCTTCACCGCGGCGAGACGGCGGTAGCCCTCCTCGCCGTAGGAGGAGACGATGCGCTGCTCGCCCTCGGCGCCGACGAAGTTCAGATACGTCGCGTCGACGGCCCACGGCCGTGCATCGTCCCGCACGTCGTGCACCCACTGCCGGGCCTGCTCGTCGTACGCCGGGTCCTCCCAGGTCGCGAACGGGTGCACCGCCCAGGGCGCGGTGCGCCACGGCTGCGGGTACTGGGAGGGCCCGGCGGCCACGGCCCCGCCCATCAGGAACAGCACGTGCTGGGTGGCCGTGGCCTCCGGGATCCGAGCGCCGCGGTCGCAGAAGACGTCCACGGCCTCGTCGGGGAACTCCCGCAGGTACTCGGCCGACCAGTAGTTCCGCAGTCCCGGCGGGTCGTCGAGCATCGACTGCAGCTCCGCGTAGGGCAGGTCCATGACGATCTCGACCGCGGGCTTCAGGGCGAACAGCGGCGCCGCGAAGTCACGGAGCTCGGACACCGGACCGGCATACGTGAACAGGGCCCCGCAGACCAGCTTGCCGACCAGTTCCTCGGGGATGAACGGCTCCGGTGGCGCGGGCAGGTAGATGGCCCCGCCGCCGATCTCGTCGGGGGCGACGGCCCCGAGGTCGCGGTAGGTGCGGACCACTTCGGGGGCGTTCTCCGGCAGGAAGAGCAGCATCGCCATGCTCATCTCCGGGAGCGGGTGCAGCCGCAGGGTCAGCGAGGTCGCCACCCCGAAGTTGCCGCCGCCGCCGTGCAGCGCCCAGAACAGCTCCGGGTTCTCCTCCGCGTTCGTGTGGACGTGCTTGCCCTCGGCGGTGATCAGGTCGGCCGCCAACAGGTTGTCGCTGGCCAGCCCGAACTTCCGCTCCAACCAGCCGGAACCGCCGCCCAGCGTGAAACCGCCGACGCCGGTGGTGGACACCCGTCCGCCGGTGGTCGCCAGATGGAACGGCTGGCAGGCATGGTCCAGGTCGGCCATGGTCGCCCCGCCCTCGATCCGCACCGTCATGCCCTCGGGGTCCACGACCACCCCGTGCATCCGACGCAGGTCGATGACGAGCGCACCGTCGATCACGGACGTTCCGGCGACGCTGTGCCCGCCGCCGCGCACCGCGATCGGAAGGTCGGTCGCGCGGCCGAACAGCACCGCATTGGAGACGTCGGCCTGGGTGGCGCACTGCGCTATCACCGACGGCCGTCGGTCGATCATCCCGTTGTGCACGGTGCGGGCTTCGTCGTAGCCCGGACCGCCCGGGACGATCACCTCACCGGCGAGGTCCTCGACCAGGCCGGCCAGGGCGCTTTCGGAGACGTGGGGAGCCATGGGAGCCCCCCTTTCACGAGGGGGGACAGGACCTTCCCATTGTATTCCGGGCGCCCCGCCCCGCCTTCGGGAGCGCGGCTCAGCCCCCGTAGGCCCCGCTCGCCGTCAGCCGCAGCGCCGTGTCGATCAGCGGGACGTGGCTGAAGGCCTGCGGGAAGTTCCCCACCTGTCGCTGGAGGCGCGGGTCCCACTCCTCGGCGAGCAGCCCGAGGTCGTTGCGGAGCGCGAGCAGCTTCTCGAAGAGCATGCGGGCCTCGTCGACCCGGCCGATCATCGCCAGGTCGTCCGCGAGCCAGAAGGAGCAGGCGAGGAAAGCGCCCTCGTCGCCCTCCAGGCCGTCCACGCCCGCCTCCTCGCCCGCGGTCGGGTAGCGCAGCACGAAGCCGTCCTCGGTGGACAGCTCCCGCTGGATCGCCTCGATCGTGCCGATGACCCGCTTGTCGTCCGGCGGTAGGAAGCCCATCTGGGGGATGAGCAGCAGCGAGGCGTCCAGTTCCTTGGAGCCGTACGACTGGGTGAAGGTGTTCCGCTCCTTGTCGTAGCCCTTCTCGCAGACGTCCCGGTGGATGTCGTCGCGCAGTTCGTGCCAGCGCTCCAGCGGGCCGTCCGCGTCGCCGGACTCGATGAGCTTGATCGTGCGGTCGACGGCCACCCAGGCCATCACCTTGGAGTGGACGAAGTGTCGGCGCGGGCCGCGGACCTCCCAGATGCCCTCGTCCGGCTGGTTCCAGTGCTTCTCCAGGTAGTTGATCAACTTGATCTGGAGCAGGGAGGCGTAGTCGTTGCGGGAGAGGCCCGTCATGTGGGCGAGGTGGAGGGCCTCCGTGACCTCGCCGTAGACGTCCAGCTGGAGCTGGTTCGCGGCGCCGTTGCCGACCCGGACCGGGCCCGAGTCCTCGTACCCCGGGAGCCAGTCGAGCTCCGCCTCGCCGAGCTCCCGCTCGCCCGCGATGCCGTACATGATCTGCAGGTTCTCCGGGTCGCCCGCGACGGCACGGAGCAGCCAGTCCCGCCAGGCACGGGCCTCCTCGCGGTAGCCGGTGCGCAGCATCGAGGACAGGGTGATCGCCGCGTCCCGCAGCCAGGTGTAGCGGTAGTCCCAGTTGCGGACGCCGCCGATCTCCTCCGGCAGCGAGGTCGTCGGCGCGGCGACGATCCCTCCGGTCGGCGCGTAGGTCAGGGCCTTCAAGGTGATCAGGGAGCGGACCACGGCCTCCCGGTAGGGGCCGTGGTACGTGCAGTGCTCGACCCACTCGCGCCAGAAGTCGGCCGTCGCCTCCAGGGAGCCCTCCGGGTCGGGGAGCGCGGGAGGCTCTTTGTGGGAGGGCTGCCAGGAGAGGGTGAAGGCGATTCGCTCGCCGGGCGTGACGGTGAAGTCGGAGTAGGTCGTCAGGTCCTTGCCGTGGGTCTCCGCATCGGTGTCCAGCCACACCGAGTCGGGCCCGGCGACGGCGACCGTGCGCTCCCCCACCTTGTGCACCCAGGGCACGACCCGGCCGTAGCTGAAGCGCATCCGCAGCGAGGACCGCATCCGCACCCGACCGGAGACCCCTTCGACGATCCGGATCAGCTGGGGGGCGCCGTCACGGGGCGGCATGAAGTCGGTCACCCGGACCGTGCCGCGCGGGGTGTCCCACTCGGACTCCAGGATCAGCGAGTCGCCCTGGTAGCGCCGCCGGTCGGCCGGCGCCGGTTCGGTGTCCGCCGGACCCACGGGGCCGACCCGCCAGAACCCGTGTTCCTCGGTGCCCAACAGGCCGGCGAAGACCGCGTGCGAGTCGAAGCGGGGGAGACACAGCCAGTCGACGCTGCCGTCCCGACAGACCAGTGCCGCGGTCTGCATGTCTCCGATGAGTGCGTAATCCTCGATGCGCCCGGCCACGTGCTTCTCTCCAGTCGAACGGCCACGTCCGCCCCCGAGGGGGCGCTTGCTACAGGTGTGCGTGATGTGTGGTGTCAGCAAGGCCAGTGTGCGGGACGAACCGGCTTGCCCGCGGGCGATCTCCGAGCAGAATACGTCGCACTTCCGCAGTGGTAGTGATCACACGAGCGGCGCCTTACTCCATACGAGTGAACCAGGTCCCACTCGGCCCCGACGTCCGGGTTGCCGTTCGTGAACACCCGACTGCCACGCGTGGCCGGAAGCGGTCCCCTGATGTCGCTGATACCCTGGTACCCCGTGGACCGGTGGGAAACGGCGACAGCCGAGGACCCCGCAACCGCAGCGACGGCACCCCCCGATTCTTCCGGAGGGGAAGCCGGTACGCACCTCCAGAACGCGACCACGGGAGCCCCCTCTTGGCGATGCCGCCCAACACCACGACGACCAAGCACATCTTCGTCACCGGGGGTGTCGCCTCCTCCCTCGGCAAGGGCCTGACCGCCTCCAGCCTGGGTGCGCTCCTGAAGGCCCGCGGTCTGCGGGTCACCATGCAGAAGCTCGACCCGTACCTGAACGTCGACCCGGGCACGATGAACCCCTTCCAGCACGGCGAGGTGTTCGTCACCAACGACGGCGCCGAGACCGACCTGGACATCGGCCACTACGAGCGCTTCCTCGACGTCGACCTCGACGGCTCGGCCAACGTCACCACCGGCCAGGTCTACTCGCAGGTCATCGCCAAGGAGCGGCGCGGCGAGTACCTCGGTGACACCGTGCAGGTCATCCCGCACATCACCAACGAGATCAAGGGCCGCATCCGCCGCATGGCGACCGACGACGTCGACGTCGTCATCACCGAGGTCGGCGGCACGGTCGGCGACATCGAGTCGCTGCCCTTCCTGGAGACCGTCCGCCAGGTCCGCCACGAGGTCGGCCGCGACAACGTCTTCGTCGTGCACATCTCGCTGCTGCCCTACATCGGGCCCTCCGGCGAGCTGAAGACCAAGCCGACCCAGCACTCGGTCGCCGCCCTGCGCAACATCGGCATCCAGCCCGACGCGATCGTGCTGCGCGCCGACCGCGAGGTCCCGACCGCCATCAAGCGCAAGATCTCCCTGATGTGCGACGTCGACGAGGCCGCGGTCGTCGCCGCCATCGACGCCCCGTCGATCTACGACATTCCGAAGGTGCTGCACACCGAGGGCCTGGACGCCTATGTCGTGCGCAAGCTCGACCTGCCCTTCCGCGACGTGGACTGGACCGTCTGGGAGGACCTCCTGGACCGCGTCCACAACCCCGACCACGAGGTCACCGTCGCGCTCGTCGGCAAGTACATCGACCTGCCCGACGCCTACCTCTCGGTCACCGAGGCCATGCGGGCCGGCGGCTTCGCCAACCGTGCCCGGGTCAAGGTCAAGTGGGTCACCTCCGACGACTGCAAGACCCCGGCGGGTGCCGCGCAGCAGCTCGGTGACGTCGACGGCATCCTCATCCCCGGCGGCTTCGGCGACCGCGGCGTGTCCGGCAAGGTCGGCGCGATCCAGTACGCCCGTGAGAACAAGGTGCCGCTGCTCGGCATCTGCCTCGGCCTGCAGTGCATCGTCATCGAGGCCGCCCGCAACCTGGCCGACATCCCCGAGGCCAACTCCACCGAGTTCGACCCGGCCACCGCGCACCCCGTCGTCTCCACGATGGAGGAGCAGCTCGCGTACGTCGAGGGCGCGGGCGACCTGGGCGGGACGATGCGCCTCGGCCTCTACCCGGCGAAGCTCGCCGAGGGTTCGGTCGTCCGCGAGGCCTACGGCGACGAGCCCTACGTGGAGGAGCGCCACCGCCACCGCTACGAGGTGAACAACGCCTACCGCGCGGAGCTGGAGAAGAAGGCCGGTCTGGTCTTCTCCGGCACCTCCCCGGACAACAAGCTCGTCGAGTTCGTCGAGTACCCGAAGGACGTCCACCCGTACCTGGTCGCGACCCAGGCGCACCCGGAGCTGAAGTCCCGCCCGACCCGTCCGCACCCGCTCTTCGCGGGCCTGGTCAAGGCCGCCGTGGAGCGCAGGACGGCGAAGTAGCACGGCGCGTTAACGTTGCCGGGGTACGTGTCTCTCCCGAGACGCGCACCCCGGCTTTCGTATGTGGGAGGACACTTCATGCAGCAGGTGCAGGACACCCCGGAGGAGTGGCGGGTCGTCGCCACCACCACTCCCTTCACGGGCAAGAAGACGAGTGTCCGCACGGACGAGGTGGTCATGCCGGACGGTTCGGTCGTCGGCCGCGACTACCAGGTGCACCCCGGCTCGGTCGCGGTCCTCGCCCTCGACGACCAGGACCGCGTGGTCGTCCTCCGGCAGTACCGGCACCCGGTGCGGCAGAAGCTCTGGGAGATCCCGGCCGGACTGCTCGACGTGCCCGGCGAGAACCCCTTGCACGCGGCCCAGCGCGAGCTGTACGAGGAGGCGCACGTCAAGGCGGAGGACTGGCGGGTCCTGACCGACGTCTACACCACGCCCGGCGGCTGTGACGAGGCCGTACGGATCTTCCTGGCCCGTGGCCTCGCGGAGGCGGAGGGCGAGCGCTTCGAGGTCTCCGACGAGGAGGCCGACATGGAGCTCGCCCGGGTGCCCCTGTCCGAGCTGGTGCGGGGGGTCCTGGCGGGGGAGCTGCACAACAGCTGTCTGGTGGTGGGCGTGCTGTCGCTGGCCGCGGCGCGCTCGGGCGACGGCCCGGACGCCCTCCGGCCGGCGGACGCCCCTTGGCCGGCCCGGCCCTTCGAGGCGTAGCACGACCCGGGCTCCCGGTGGGCCGCCCTCGCTGGCCG
>NZ_JBHYMF010000122.1:0-20822 GCF_042742855.1 Streptomyces sp. NPDC058877
CCACTGCGTCGCGAATTCAGCCCTCGAAGGTCGCCGAAAGCGCCTCGGCCAGGCCCGGCACCAGGTCGGGACCGGTCAGCACCTCGGTCGCGACGTCCTTCTCGCGCAACCGGATCGCCGCCTCGCGCGTGCCGTCCCGCAGCACCGCCACGGTCATCCGGACTTCCTGGCGGTCCGGATGCGCGCCGACCCACTTGGCGAGCTGCTTCTCGTTCAGCCCCTGCGGCACCTGTGCCTCGGCCGACGGCGGCAGCATCAGCCGCTCCACCGTCAGGGCACAGCCGACCACGGCATCGGGCCAGGCGAGCGTGCCGAGGAACTCGTCGAGCGGCTTGCCGCGCGGCAGCTTGTCCTGCTCGATCGGGGTATAGGCGGTGGCGTCGTCACCCAGGCCGAGCTGGGAGGCGAGTCGGGGTTCCTGGGCGCGCAGGCGCGCGGTGTCGACCAGGGCGAACAGACGGGCGGGCTGGTCCCAGCCGAGGCCCGACGCGTACTCGTCGATCTCGAGCACCGCACGGGTGAGGGGGCTCGCGGCCATCGCCGGGCCGGAGGGAGAAAGGTTGGACATGACCAATATCCTGCCTCCTCTTCCTCGGAAGTCGGGAACTAGGTAAAGCCTCAGTAAGTTGCATCAGTGGGCTCTACCATCGCGGGGCCTGCTTTTAGACGCATCAACATCGAGGGGCGCACGTTGGCTTTCCAGATGCCGGACCGTGGCCAAGGTCCGTCCGGACCACGGATGAGAGTCGGTCGGCCGTCTCGGCGGGCCCGCACCCTGCTCATGACGCTCGGGGTGCTGGCCGTGCTGGCCATGGCGTTCGTGATGTTCGCCGGGTTCTGGACGGACTGGCTCTGGTACCGCTCGGTCAAGTACACGTCCGTGTTCACCACCACCCTGTGGACCAAGATCGGCCTCTTCGCGGTCTTCGGTCTCCTCATGGGGCTCGCCGTCGGCTTCAACATCTGGCTGGCACACCGGCTGCGACCGCCGCTCAGCGCGATGTCCCTGGAGCAGCAGAGCCTCGACCGGTACCGGATGGGGCTGGCCCCGTTCAAGAAGTGGGTACTGCTCGCGGTCACCGCCCTGGTCGCCCTGATCGCCGGTGCCTCCGCCGCCGGCCAGTGGCGCACCTGGCTGATGTGGATCAACGGAGTCCGGTTCGGTCAGAAGGACCCGCAGTTCGGGCTCGACGTGTCGTTCTACGCCTTCGACCTGCCCTGGTACCGCTTCCTGCTCGCGTTCGGCTTCGCCGCCGCCGTCCTGTCGCTGATCGCCGCCGCGCTCACGCACTACCTGTACGGCGGGCTGCGGATCACCAGCCCGGGCGCGCGCGCCACGGCCGCGGCCACCGGCCACCTCTCCGTGCTGCTCGGCCTCTTCGTCGCGCTCAAGGCCGTCGCGTACTGGCTCGACCGGTACGGCCTGGCGGTGAAGTCCAGCGACTTCAAGGCCACCGGCAACTGGACGGGCCTGCGGTACGTCGACGCCAACGCGTACCTGCCGGCCAAGACGATCCTCTTCTGCATCGCCGTGATCTGCGCCCTGCTGTTCTTCGCGACGCTCTGGCGCCGCACCTGGCAGCTGCCGGTGATCGGCTTCGGCCTGATGGTGCTGTCCGCGATCCTGATCGGCGGCCTGTACCCGGCGATCGTGCAGAAGTTCCAGGTCCAGCCGAACGAGCAGGCCAAGGAAGCGCCCTACATCCAGAAGAACATCGACGCGACCCGGAAGGCCTACGCGATCGACGGCACGAAGCCCGAGAACTACTCGGGCAAGTCGTCGGTCAAGGCCAAGGAGACGCTGCGGACGGACGCCGACACGGCGGCCAGCTACCGCCTCCTCGACCCGAACATCGTGTCGCCGACGTTCCAGCAGCTGGAGCAGAAGCGGAAGTACTACCAGTTCCCGACGACCCTGGACGTGGACCGCTACGACGGGCAGGACACCGTCGTCGGCCTGCGTGAGCTCAACATCAAGGGCATCCCGAAGCGGAACTGGATCAACGACCACTTCACCTACACCCACGGCTACGGCGCGATCATGGCCGCGGGCACCCAGACGGACGCCAACGGCTCCCCGGTCTTCACCGAGTCCGGGCTGCCGACGACCGGTTCCCTGGGGACGTACGAGCAGCGGATCTACTACGGCGAGAAGACCGACCAGTACTCGATCGTGGGCGGCCCGCAGAAGGAGCTGGACTACGAGGAGAACGGCGAGAAGACCACCAGCTACAAGGAGAAGAGCGGAGTCAGCCTCTCCAGCGCCTTCAACCGGGCGGCATACGCGGTGGCCTTCAGCGAGCCGCAGATCCTCTACTCGGGAGCCATCGGTGACGGCTCGCGGATCCTCTACAACCGCACGCCCAAGGAGCGCGTCGAGGCGGTCGCGCCCTGGCTGACCATCGACGGAGACGCCTACCCGGCGGTCGTCGACGGCCGGATCCAGTGGATCATCGATGCGTACACGACCACCAACGGCTACCCGTACGCCTCGCGCACCACGCTCGGCGACACCACGGCCGACTCGCTGACCGTCGGCAACCAGCAGCGAGCGGTCGTCGCCCAGCAGAACCAGGTCAACTACATCCGCAACTCGGTCAAGGCGACCGTCGACGCCTACGACGGCACGGTGACCCTCTACCAGTGGGACACCCAGGACCCGGTCCTCAAGACCTGGATGAAGGCCTTCCCGGACACGGTCATGCCGAAGTCCGCCATCAAGGCCGACCTGATGGCGCACCTGCGCTACCCGCAGGACATGTTCAAGGTCCAGCGCGAGCTGCTCACCCGCTACCACGTCACCGACCCGGCGCAGTTCTACAGCGGCTCGGACGCCTGGCAGGTTCCGGATGACCCGACCAACAAGGACGGCAACGCGGTCCCGCCGTACTACCTGAGCATGAAGATGCCCGGGGACACCGCCCAGCGCTTCTCGCTGACGACGACGTTCACGCCGAACGGGCGGCCCAACCTGGGCGGCTTCATGGCGGTCGACGCCGACGCCACCAGCAAGGAGTACGGCCGGATGAGACTGCTGAGGGTCACCGAGGACGTGCCCGGCCCGGCCCAGGTGCAGAGCAAGCTCAACGGTCTGCCGTCCGTGGCCCAGTTCGTCCGTGACATGAAGGGCGCCGACTCGGACATCCAGTACGGCAACCTGCTGACGGTGCCGCTCGACGGTGGGTTCCTGTACGTGGAGCCGGTGTACGCCCAGGGACGGAACGCGCTCTACCCGCTCCTGAAGAAGGTCGCGGTGTCGTACGTGGACGCGGACCAGCCGGACGGCGACACGACCAAGGACACCACGGTCTTCGAGGACAACCTCACCAAGGCGCTCAACGCGGTCTTCGGGGTGGAGGCGCCCAGCACGCCGACGACTCCGCCGGGGACCACGGAGCCGCCCGGCACGACCCAGCCGCCGGCCTCGAACGACGCCGCGCTGCAGCAGGCCATCACCGACGCCCAGAAGGCGTACGACGCGGGCGAGGCCGCCCTGCAGAAGGGCGACTGGACCGCCTACGGCAAGGCCCAGGAGGACCTCCAGGCGGCGCTGCAGCGGGCCGCGGACGCCGGGGCGAAGCTCAAGACGGGGGGATCAGGCAGCTGACCTGAGGCTTTCCGGATTTTTCCGCTCAGCGTCGTGATACTGTGGTTTCACCGACGCGGGGTGGAGCAGCTCGGTAGCTCGCTGGGCTCATAACCCAGAGGTCGCAGGTTCAAATCCTGTCCCCGCTACTCAGAGGGCAAGGGCCCGGATCCATAGGGATCCGGGCCCTTGTCGTGTGTCGACGTGCCGGGGGGTGCTGAAGAGCGGTAGGCAGGGGGCGAGTTGGCGTGAGTCGTGTTTGACTTGTCTCTCTGTGGGCATGTCGACAAAACGCTGAGTGACCTCACTGGCTGCGGTATACCAGGTGTGCTCGGGTTGCGGGTGGTGCGACGATGGTATTTATGGGGGACAGGGCAACTCTGTTGGAGACAGGGCGGTTTGTGCAGCGGCATGCCAGGAATGCCGCGGACGAGATCATTGAGGCAGTCGGAGCCGCCCGTGCGGTCACCGACACCACCGCCGAGGCCGATGCCGACACGGAGACCGAGACCGAGGCCCGTCATCGGCGCGCCGCCGAGCAGGGCGACCTCGCCTCGATGAGCGCCCTCGGTGCCCTTCTGCTGCGCCGCGGCGACCTCGACGGCGCCGAGCCCTACCTGCGCGGCGCCACCGCCGAGGGGGACCGCGCCGCGGCCAACAACCTGGGCGTCCTGCTGCACCAGCGCGGCTATGCCGACGAGGCCGCCGGCTGGTGGCGGGTCGCAGCCGTCGCCGGCTCTGCACCCGCCGCCCACGCCCTCGGCCGGCACCACCGCGAGCGGGGCGACGAGCCGGCCGCCGAGTACTGGCTGCGCCAGGCCGCGGAGCAGGGGCACGCCCTCGGCGCGTACGCCCTCGCCGACCTGTTGGAGCACCGCAGCGACGTCGGCGCCGAGCGCTGGCTGCGTGCCGCCGCAGAACAGGGTCACCGCGAGGCCGCCTTCCGCCTCGCCCTCTCCCTGGAGCGCCGCGCCGCCGAGACCACCCGCGGCCCGCACGAGACCGGTGCCCGACTGCGGGCCCCCGGTGTCCTCGCCGGCGCGCCCTCCGGCGTCGCCGTGGCGAGCCCCGCGGTTCCCGGCCGTGCCGCCGGCGAACCCGTGGGCGAGGCGGCCGAGGCCGAGCAGTGGTTCCGGCAGGCCGCCGCACGCGGTCACCGGCGGGCGGCGTTCCACCTGGGCGCCATCCTGGAGCACCGCGGCGACCTGAAGGAGGCCGGCCGCTGGTACCTGAGCTCCGCCAAGGAGGGCGAGGCGAAGGCCGCCTGTGCGCTCGGCTTCCTGCTGCGCGACGCCGGCGACCAGGAGAGCGCCGCCGTGTGGTGGCTGCGGGCAGCCCAGGACGGCGACGGCAACGCCGCCAATGCGCTCGGCGCCCTGCACGCGGCCCGGGGGGAGCAGCAGACCGCCGAGCGCTGGTACCGGGCCGCCATGGACGCCGGCGACATCAACGGTGCCTACAACCTCGGGCTGCTCTGTGCCGCCCAGGACCGGATCCCGCAGGCCGAGCAGTGGTACCGGCGCGCCGCCTACGCGGGCCACCGAGAGGCGGCCAACGCGCTCGCCGTGCTGCTCCTCCAGGCCGGTGACGCCAACGGCGCCGAGCCCTGGTTCTCCAAGGCGGCCGAGGCCGGCAGCGTGGACGCCGCCTTCAACCTGGGCATCCTCCACGCCGGCCGTGACGACGACCGCACGGCCCTCGTCTGGTACGAGCGGGCAGCCGCGGCCGGGCACACCGAAGCCGCCCTCCAGGTCGGCATCGCCGCCCTGCGGGACGGCGACGAGCAGACCGCCGAGCGGCACCTGAGGTGCGCGGCCGGCGGCGGCAGCGCCGAGGCCGCCTTCCGACTGGCCTCGGTGCTCGACGCGCGCCGCCCCGAGCCGGGTCCCGCCGTACTGGGCGCGCCCCGTGAGGAGAAGTCCGAGTGCGAGGAGTGGTACGAGCGGGCCGCCCAGCAGGGCCACCGCCGTGCCCAGGTGCGGGTCGGGATGCTCGCCGCCGGGCGCGGCGACCTGGTGGAGGCCGACCGGTGGTACCGCGCGGCTGCCGAAGCCGGTAGTCGCAACGGGGCCTTCAACCTCGGGCTGCTGCTCGCCCGCGAGGGCAGCGAGCGGGAGGCCGCCCTCTGGTGGACCCGGGCGGCCCGGGCCGGTCACGGCCGGGCCGCGCTCAGGCTGGCGCTGCTCGCGGCCCGGCGCGGCGAGCTCGCTGAGGGGCGTCGCTGGTGCGACCGCGCGGTGGAGCTGGGGCCGGCGGAGGTCGCCGAGCGGGCGGCCCGGCTGAGCGAGGCGCTCCACCAGGAGCTGACTGCGTAGCAGTGGTTCCCGCGTTAACGGATTTGCGTCGGTGACGGGGGTCCCGTAAGGTGATGTTCACCGACGCGGGGTGGAGCAGCTCGGTAGCTCGCTGGGCTCATAACCCAGAGGTCGCAGGTTCAAATCCTGTCCCCGCTACCACGACATCAGGGCCCGGATCCTAAGGATCCGGGCCCTGATGCATTTTCGAATGCGACCCGTCGCGCCGGTGGCCCGGCAGCCAGCCCCGGCTGCCGAGGACGCGTCCTAGTCGGTCCGGACGGACGCCCAGATGCGGTCCGACAGAATCCGGGCGGCCTGGCCGAGGTCGATGTCCTCCGGGGCGGCCAGCCAGCGGTGGGCGGCCACCGCGACCGGGCCGACGACCAGGACCTCCAGGAGCGGACCGGGGAGCCGGGCGATCTCGTTCGAGTCGACCCAGCGCCCGAGGTGATCGGCCACCCGGGGGAAGTGCTCCGGTTCGACGCCCCGGGCCCGGTCGGCGTCGACGGCCAGATAGCTGGAGTACGCCGAGCCGTGCAAGTAGCGGGCCACGGCCGGGTTGTCCTGGATGAAGCGCAGGTACGTCGTCACGAACGCCCGAATGCCGGTGCGGGCGGTCCGGGCCCGATCGAGGGGGGCGAGCGCCGCCGTGTACGTCTCGTGCAGGCAGTGGCCGTACAGGGCCGCCGCCAAGCCGTTGAAGCTGCCGAAGTGGTGGTACAGGCTGCCGAGGCTGACCCCGCTCGCCCTCGTCACCGCTTGGACGGTGAACCCGGCCTGTCCGGACGTGGCGAACACCTCCAGTGCCGCGGACAGGAGGCGTTCGACGGTGGCCTCGCCACGGGACTGCTTTGCCATGGGGGGAGTATAGGCAGAGGTAAACAACTCGAATATTTTTCTAGAATCAATCTCCAAAAAGATGGTCCACGGGTCCATACTGCGGCCATGGACGATCTGATGCTGAAGCTCGTTTCCGGCGCCCTCACGGGCGGCTTGGTCGCCCTGGCCGGCTATGCCGGCGCCGCGCGCCGCCGTCGGCTGGCCGCCCGTGCCGAGGCCGCCCGGGCGTCGACCGAGGACCCCACCCACGCGCTGCTGAGGCAGGCGGAGGAGGCCGACCGTCAGCGGGACGAGTTGGCCGCTCGGGGGCACTTGGGTGAAGCGCTCGACCACGCCGGGCGTGCCGTCGACCACTGGACCGCCCTCACCCAGGCCCGCGTCGGCCGCTTCCAGGGCGAACGCCAGACCGCGCTGCGCCGTTTTGCGGAACTGCGCAGTCGTGCCGGTTCTGCCTGAGCCGGGCGGCGGGACTCCCGTGGTCATCGCTCATGGGGCCGGCCGCCGCTGCGGTCCCGCGATCGGGTCCGCAGCCGGTGCGGGGCCGGATCCCGCGCCCCGCCGCATCGATCGGGCGGTGGGGCGGTGGGGCTTCGCCCCTCCTCGGGCATCGGGGTGCACGGGGAGGAACGGGGTGTGCGCGGGCGCCGGTCAGGCGGTGCCCGCACAGTTCGGGCAGATGCCCCGATAGGTGACCTCGACGTTCGAGATCGTGAAGCCGAAGCGCTCGGCGGCCGGGAGGTCCGCCAGCGGGTCACCGGCCGGATGCACGTCGCGGATCGCGCCGCACCGGCCGCAGACCAGGTGCTGGTGGGGGCGGTGGGCATTGGGGTCGTACCGCTTGGCGCGCCCGTCGGTCGCGACCTCGATGACCTCGCCGAGGGTGACCATTTCGCCCAGCGTGTTGTAGACGGTCGCGCGGGAGATCTCGGGCAGCCGCGCCGCTGCGCGGGCGTGGACCTCGTCGGCGGTGAGGTGGACGTGGTCCCCGTCGAGGACCTCGGCGACGACACGCCGCTGCGCGGTCATGCGCCAACCGCGTCCGCGCAGGCGTTCCAGCAGGTCACTCATGGGGGCCAGCCTAACAGTCGGGCAAGCGGACCCCGAACGAGTGTGACCTTGGAATTGATTCGGTTTTGGATTTCGTCCAGAGTGGGTCCGGTGATCCCGCCGGCCGGGTTTCCGGGTGGGCTCGGGCCGATCCGGCGCCCCTCACCCGGCGACGCTGTGCACGGGTATCCAGCAGCGGATGATGTCGCGCACGGAGACGATGCCGACGGGGCCCCGGTCGTCGAGGACGATGAGGTGGCGGAAGCCGCCCCGCGTCATGGCCTCGGCGGCCTCCAGCAAGGTCCAGGTGGGTGCGGCGAAGACGACGTCACGGGTGGTGTGGGAGCCCGCGGCCTCCCGGTCGGGATCCTGTTCCCGGGCGAGGGAGTTGAGGACGTCGCGCTCGGTGAGGATGCCGAGCCCGCCGGCGTCGGCATCGAGGACGATGGCGGCACCGACGCGCCGCGCCGCCATCAGCCTGGCCGCCTGCCGGAGGGTGTGGGTGGGGCCGATGGTGAGGACCACCGTGCTCATGGCGTCACGGACGAGCATGGACGGAGCCACCTCCTTGGGGTGAACCCTTCCCGCCTTCAACGAGAACGGTTTCACAAGTTCACAAGTGGGGGGATTCTCAGAGTGGCACCGGGAAGGGGGGACGACAAGGGGGCGCGCGAGGTGCGCTCGGGTGGTGCGGCGGCGCGCTCAGCCCTCCTGGTTCAGGTAGCTCAACAGCTCTCCGTGGAGCAGGCCGTTGGATGCGGCCGCGTTGCCGCTGTGCGGGCCGTGCCGACCGTCCAGGCCCGTGTACGTGCCGCCGGCCTCCTGGACCACGATCGCCACCGCGGCCATGTCCCAGAGGGACAGCTCCGGTTCCGCGCAGATGTCGACGGAACCCTCCGCGACCATCATGTACGGCCAGAAGTCGCCGTACGCCCGGGTCCGCCAGCAGGCGCGGGTGAGGTCCAGGAAGCCGTTGAGGCGCCCCCGTTCCTCCCAGCCGCTCAGCGAGGAGTACGCGAAGGAGGCGTCCGCCAGGCGGCCCACCTTCGACACGCCGATGCGGCTCGCCGCGGCCAGGCTGCGGCCCGTGTACGCCCCCAGCCCCTTCGCCGCCCACCAGCGACGGCCGAGCGCCGGGGCGGACACCACGCCCACCACCGGCTGGTACCCGCTCTCCCCGGCCTCCATCAGTGCGATCAGGGTCGCCCAGACCGGCACTCCGCGCACGTAGTTCTTCGTGCCGTCGATCGGGTCGATCACCCACCTCCGCGGCCCCGAGCCCTCGACGCCGTACTCCTCGCCCAGGATCGCGTCGCGCGGCCTGGCGCGCTGGAGCTGCCCGCGGATCAGCTCCTCCGCCGCCTTGTCGGCCTCGCTCACCGGAGTCATGTCCGGCTTGGTCTCGACCTTGAGGTCGAGCGCCTGGAATCGGTCCATGGTGGCCGCGTCGGCGGCATCCGCGAGGACGTGGGCGAGACGCAGATCATCGTGGTAGTCGGCCATGGTCGGCACTCTATCCCCGAGTCGAGAACGGGCGGAGAACCGTCCACGGCGGCCCCTTGACAGGGCGTCGGCGCCTGTCGACGCTGGGCGGAGAACCCTTCCTTCCCGGAGGTGAGGATGGCGAACGCACGCGAGGCACTGCTCGACGCCGCGCTCGCCACACTCGCACACCGCTCCTGGACCGCCGTGCGGATGGTCGACCTCGCCGCAGCCGCCCGGGTCTCCCGGCAGACCCTCTACAACGAGTTCGGCTCCAAGGAGGGGCTGGCCCGCGCCCTGGCGCGGAGGGAGGCTGACGATTACCTCCACGGCGTCCGGCGCCTGCTCGCCGCCCCCGGACCGCCCGAACGCAAGCTCGTCGCCGTCGCCGAGTGGATCGTCGCCCGCGCCGCAGTCCGTCCGGTGCTCCGGGCCCTGCTCACCGGCGCCTGGGACGACCGGCTGCCCCGCCCCCGGCCGGTCCGGCCCGGCGCCCGGCCCGCCCCCGTGCCCGCCCAGCGGCGTGCCGACGCCGGGCCGCCCGCGCCGGGCGAGCTCGTCGCTGAGGTCGCGGCCTGCGCCGGTGAACAGTGGGCCGCCCCCTGCGAACTCGCCGTCCGGCTCGCCCTGGGGCACGTCGTCGCACCGGCCCTGCCGATCGACCCTCAGTGCGCCGAACCGGAGAGCTGGAGCCCGATCACCCCCACGATCACCAGACTGATGGAGACGATCTTGAGAGTGGAGACCACGTCGCCGAGGAAGATCATTCCGTAGATCGCCGTCCCGGCCGCGCCGATTCCCGTCCAGACCGCGTACGCGGGGCCGACGTCCAGCTTCCGCAGCGCCAGTGTGAGGAGCCCGAAGCTCCCCAGGGCGAAGGCCGCGAAGGCGATCGTCGGCCACAGTCGGGTGAATCCGTGCGAGAGCTTCAGGCAGACCGCGAACCCGGTTTCCAGGATTCCGGCGATCACCACCAGCAGCCACGCCATCGTCAGTGCCTCCCACGCCATCGGTGACCGCTTCGTCGCACTTGGTGCGATTATGCACTTACCGGTGGCGGGCAGGCGCAAACACCGATGGGTCAGTCGCCGTCGCGCCGCTCCCGGGTGGCCAGCAGCCGACGCAGCGAGAAGAGCCGTGCGGGATCGGCGTGACCCTCCGCCACGTACGCGTCGAGCGCGCAGTCCGGCTCGTCGTGGCTGCAGGCGCGGGGGCAGTTCTCCGTGCCCGGCTCCAGGTCCGGGAAGGCGTGGATCACCCGCGACGGATCGACGTGGTGGAGGCCGAAGGACCGCACGCCGGGGGTGTCGATGACCCAGCCGTCCACCTCGTCGAGCGGCAGTGCGAGGGCCGAGGTCGTGGTGTGCCGGCCACGGCCCGTCACGGCGTTCACGTGACCGGTGATGCGTCGGCGCTCCTCCGGCACCAAGGCGTTGACCAGGGTCGTCTTCCCCACCCCGGAATGTCCGACGAAGGCCGTGACCCGCCCGTCCAGGAACTCTCTGACCCGGTCCGCCGCTCCGCCGTCGTACAGCTCTTCGCGGTTCACCACGACGTGCGGGATGTCCAGGTCCCCGTAGAGGTCCAGGAGCGTCGAGGGCGGAGCCAGGTCCGACTTCGTCATCACCAGGAAGGGTTCGAGACCGCCGTCGTAGGCCGCCACCAGGCAACGGTCGATCAACCGCGGTCGCGGCTCGGGGTCGGCGAGTGCGGTGACGATCGCCAGCTGGTCGGCATTGGCGACGACGACCCGCTCGTAGGGGTCGTCGTCATCGGCCGTGCGGCGGAGCACGGAGCTGCGCTCGCCGATCCGTACGATCCGGGCCAGGGTGTCCTTCTCGCCGGAGAGGTCGCCGACCAGGGAGACCCGGTCACCGACGACGGCGGCCTTGCGGCCCAGCTCGCGGGCCTTCATCGCGGTCACGGTCCGGTCCTCGACCAGACAGGTGAGCCGCCCCCGGTCGACCGTCAGGACCATGCCCTCGACGGCGTCCTCGTGCTTCGGGCGGATGCTGGTGCGGGGACGGGTGCCCTTGCGGTTGGGCCGCTGGCGGATGTCGTCCTCGTCGGTGTGCTTGCCGTAGCGCCGCATGGTTCAGGCCCCGAGCATTTCGGTCCACATCGTCGGGAAGTCCGGCAAGGTCTTCGCCGTCGTGGCCACGTCCTCGATCTCCACGCCCTCGACCGCGAGGCCGATGACGGCGCCCGCAGTGGCCATCCGGTGGTCGTGGTACGTGTGGAAGACGCCGCCGTGCAGCGGGCGGGGGCGGATGTGCAGACCGTCCTCCGTCTCGGTGACGTCGCCGCCCAGCTCGTTGATCTCCTTGGTGAGCGCCGCGAGCCGGTCCGTCTCGTGCAGCCGCAGATGGGCGACCCCGCGCAGGGTGGAGGGGGAATCGGCGAGGGCCGCGACCGCCGCGATGCCGGGGGTCAGTTCCCCGACCTCGCCGAGGTCCACGTCGATGCCGTGGATGCGGCCCGTGCCGGTGAAGGTCAGGCCCTCCGCGGTCAGCTCGCAGGAGCCACCCATCCCGGTGAAGATCCGACGCAGTTCGTCGCCCGGTTGGGTGGTCCGCTCCGGCCAGTCCGGGATCGTCACCCGGCCGCCGGTCACCAGCGCGGCGGCCAGGAACGGCTGGGCGTTCGACAGGTCGGGTTCGACGACCAGGTCCCGGCCGCGCAACGCCGACGGGGCGACCCGCCACACGTCGGGGGCACCGCCGTGCTCCGGCTCGTCGATCTGTGCGCCCACCGCGCGCAGCATGTCGACCGTCATCCGGATGTGCGGCAGCGAGGGGAGTCGGGACCCCACGTGCCGCACCTCGACGCCCTGGTTGAAACGGGGCGCGGAGAGCAGCAGCGCGCTCACGAACTGCGAGGACGAGGAGGCGTCGATCTCGACGGTGCCCCCCTCCACGCCGCCGCCGCCGAGCACGGTCATGGGCAGGGCGCCCCGGCCGTCGTCGTCGATCCGGGTGCCGAGCGCGCGCAGCGCGTCGATCACCCCGTGCAGCGGGCGCTCGTGGGACCGGGGGTCGCCGTCGAAGCGGACCGGGCCGTCGGCGAGCGCGGCGACCGGAGGCAGGAAGCGCATCACCGTGCCGGCGTTGCCGACGTCGACGGTCGCGGGGCCGCGCAGCGGGGCGGGGATGATCCGCCAGGCCTCGCCGGTTCCGTCGGGGCCCACGCCCTCCTCGATCTTCGTGCCGAGGGTGCGGAGCGCCTCCGCCATCAGCAGGGTGTCCCGGGAACGGAGCGGACGCCGCAGCCAGCCCGGCTCGCCGGCGAGCGCCGCGAGGACCAGGGCGCGGTTGGTGACCGACTTCGAACCGGGCACGGTGACGGTCGCGTCGACGGCGCCGCGCGCGTGCGGAGCGGGCCAGAGATCGGTGGGCGGGTCGATGTGCGCGGAAGCAGCTGCGGTCATGGACTCACTGTACGGGGGAGTCAGAAACCCAGGAGCCAGCGCCCGCCGCCGATCAGGGAGCAGATCGAGACGGCGTGGAAGAAGAAGAGCCACACCCCGGGGTGCACGTGGGTGAGCCGTGCCAGTTGGTCCGCGTCGGAGTCGGGGGTGCCGCCGTGCCGTCGCTTCGCCTGGAGCTCGAAGGCCGGGCGGACCCCGCCGAGGAGCAGGAACCACACCACGGCGTACGCGAAGACCGACTGGACGTCGGGCGGGGTCAGCCAGGAGACCAGGAGGAAGGTGGCGCCGGTCAGCAGGACCGTGAGGATCCCGTACGCGTTGCGGACCATCACCAGCATCGCGAGCAGCAGTGCGGTGGCCAGCCACAACAGCAGCGTGACGTGGCGGGTGCCCAGCAGGGCGGCGCCGCCCAGGCCGAGCAGCGGGGCCGCGGGATAACCGGCGGCGAGGGTGAGGACCACGCCCATTCCGGTCGGGCGGCCCCGACTCACCGTGAGTCCGCTGGTGTCCGAATGCAGTCGGATCGCTTCCAGACGGCGCCCCGTGGCGAGGGCGACCAGCCCGTGGCCTCCCTCGTGGGCGATGGTGATCGCGTTGCGGGCCAGGAGCCAGACGCGACGGGGCACCGTGACGGCGAGGGCGGCGACGCAGGTGGCGATCGCCACCCACGCGGCGGGGGCGGCCTGCGTGCTGAAGAGGTCCATGTTTCGGGCCGCTCCTCGGAAGCTCGGGGATCGTGGCAGTGTGGCACGTATGTGCGGACGGTATGCATCGAGTCGACGGCCCGAGGACCTGGTCGGCCTCTTCGGGGTCGAGAAGTGGGATCCTGCGGAGACCCTGGCCCCGGACTGGAACGTGGCTCCCACCAAAGAGGTCTGGGCCGTTCTGGAACGTCCCGTGAAAGACGCGGATTCGCCCCGGCCGGTTCGCCAGCTGCGCGCCCTGAAATGGGGACTCGTGCCCTCCTGGGCGAAGTCACCGGAGGGCGCGGCCCGGATGATCAACGCCCGTGCGGAGACCGTCCACGAGAAGCCCTCCTTCAAGCGCGCCTTCCAGTCGCGCCGCTGCATCCTGCCCGCCGACGGGTACTACGAGTGGGTGACCGGTGCCGCGGAGCGCGACCTGGAGGTCGAGGGGAAGAAGAAGCGGCCCCGGAAGCAGCCCTACTTCGTGACCCCGGCGGACGGCTCCGTCTTCGCGATGGCCGGGCTCTACGAGTTCTGGCGCGACGGGACCCTCCCGCCGGAGCACCCCTCCGCCTGGTGGGCGACCTGCTCGGTGATCACCACCGAGGCCGAGACCGGGCCGCTCGGCGTCGCCCCTGCCGAGGGACCGCGCTCACTGGCCGACATCCACCCCCGGATGCCGCTGATGCTGACCGAGGACCGCTGGGACGCCTGGCTCGATCCGGTGCGCACCGACCCCGAGGAGCTGCGCGGGCTGCTCGCCCCGCCGCCGGGCGGCCTGATGCGGGCCTATCCGGTGGTGACGGCCGTCAGCAACGTCCGCAACAACGGCCCCGAACTCCTGACGGAACTGGACGGTCCGGAAGTCGGCACCCTCTTCTGAGCCTTCGGGCCGCCGGAGCGGCAGGATGGGGACGTGACACAGTACGAGACCGTTTCCACCGATGCCGGCGAGGCACGCATCACCTGGTACCCGGGGACGGAGCCGTGGACCGTCCTCGCCCTCGGGCACGGCGCCGGCGGTGGCGTCGAGGCCCGCGACCTCCAGGCGCTGGCCGCTGCGCTGCCCCCGCACGGCGTGACCGTCGCCCTCGTCGAGCAGCCCTGGCGGGTCGCCGGCAAGAAGGTCGCGCCGGCGCCGAAGACCCTCGACGCCGCTTGGCGCGGCCTCTGGCCGGTCCTCGCGAAGCCCGGCCTCCCGGTGATCGCCGGCGGGCGCAGCGCCGGCGCCCGAGTGGTCTGCCGCACCGGTCGGGAGCTCGGTGCGCGCGCCGTCCTCGCGCTCGCCTTCCCGCTCCACCCACCGGGCAAGCCGGAGCGCTCGCGGACCGAGGAGCTCTCCGCCACCGGACTGCCCACCCTCGTCGTGCAGGGCGGCAACGACCCGTTCGGGCGGCCCGCGGAGTACCCGGACGGTTCCTACGAGCTGGTGGAGGTTCCCTACGCCGACCACGGCTTCGCCGTCCCCAAGCGCGCGCCGCTGACCCAGGACGAGGCCCTGGCCGGCCTCGTCGAGGGCGTCACCGCGTGGATCGCCGCCCTGCGCTGACCTCGTCCCGCACCGCGTCCCGCACCGCGTCCCGCACCGCGTCCCGCACCGCGTCCCGGGCCGGGAATGCCGAGTGGGGGGCCGCTGTTGTGCAGAGCGTCGGTGTGAGAGCAACCAAGAGGGAGTCCGTCGCATGGGTTCGACCATCTGCCCGGAGCGCGCGCAGGCCGCTGACCTCGACTGGACAGTGCTGCCCGCCCCCAAGGCCGCCCCCGTTCGGGCGGCGGGCGGAGCGGTTCCTCGTCTATCCTCCGAAACGAGCGGGTCCGCCCTCGGGCTCGCCGCCGCGCTGGAGGAGGTGGGTCCGGTCACTGGGACCGACACAGGGACCGACGACGGCCCCGAGGAGACGACCGAGGAGCGCAACGCGCGCTTCGAGCGGGACGCCCTCGGCTTCCTCGACCAGATGTACTCGGCCGCGCTCCGCATGACGCGGAACCCCGCGGACGCGGAGGACCTGGTGCAGGAGACCTACGCCAAGGCGTACGGGTCCTTCCACCAGTTCCGCGAGGGCACGAACCTGAAGGCGTGGCTGTACCGCATCCTCACCAACACCTTCATCAACTCGTACCGCAAGAAGCAGCGCGAGCCCCAGCGCAGCGCTGCCGAGGAGATCGAGGACTGGCAGCTCGCCCGTGCCGAGTCGCACATGTCGACCGGCCTGCGCTCCGCCGAGTCCCAGGCCCTCGACCACCTCCCGGACTCCGACGTGAAGGAAGCGCTCCAGGCGATTCCCGAGGAGTTCCGCATCGCCGTGTATCTCGCCGATGTAGAGGGCTTTGCGTACAAGGAGATCGCGGACATCATGGGGACACCCATCGGTACGGTGATGTCCCGACTGCACCGGGGCCGCCGCCAGCTGCGCGGCATGCTCGAGGACTACGCCCGCGACCGCGGGCTGGTACCCGCGGGCGCCGGAGAGTCGTCGAACGATCTGAAAGGCTCGGGCTCATGAGCTGCGGAGAGCCGCACGAGACGGATTGCTCAGAGGTCCTGGATCATCTCTACGAGTTCCTCGACCACGAGATGCCCGACAGTGACTGCACCAAGTTCGAGGTGCACTTCGAGGAGTGCTCCCCGTGCCTGGAGAAGTACGGCCTGGAGCAGGCGGTGAAGAAGCTCGTCAAGCGTTGCTGCGGCAGCGATGACGTCCCCACCGACCTGCGGGCGAAGGTCATGGGCCGGATCGACCTGATCCGTGCCGGGCACCTGGTGCCCGAGCAGGACGTCGCGGAGGCCGCGCAGGACGTCGCGGAGGCCGCTCCGACGGCATCGTCGGCCCCGCAGGAGTAGCACCCCGCGCACGCAGGAGCAGCTCTCCCGCGCACCCCTTCCGTACCGGGGACCGAGGCCGTCGTGGCGGATTCGCGACGGCCTCGCGCAGATATTCAGCTTGTATCACCCGATGGTGCGAATCAGTCGCACCGCACCGCCCCCGACCGTTCCGCTCGCTAGCGTGACAGGCGTGATGGGCGTGAACGTCATTCCGCGAGCGGCCCGCGTGTACATCGGCTGCGCCCTGCTCGGTGCCGGGACCTGCGTCCTGCCCGCACTGCGCCCCGGTGCCGCCGTCCCCTGGAGCACGGTCCTGCTCCTCGCCGGGCTGTACGCGCTCTGCGAGCTGCCGGCCCGCTGCCGGCTCGTCGGCCGTGCGCTCGGCGGGTCCATCCCCATGGGCGTCGGCTCCTTCTTCCCCGTCCTGCTCGCCGCCGCGCTCCTCTTACCGCCCGCCGCCGCCGCGCTCGTCGCCCTTCCCGGCAGCCTCGTGGCCCGCGTCGACCGGCCGCCCGTCGCGTCGCGCCGCGCCTGGCGGGCCGCCTCCACCGCCCTCGCCGTCTGGGGCGCGGCCCGGACCGCCGCCGTGCTCGGCGGCCCCGCCGCCCTCGGCCACGGTCCCGCCGCGCCCGACCTGCCCCGTGCGCTGCTGCCCGCGGGGGCCGCCGCGCTCGCCTTCTGCCTGGCCCTCACCGCACTCGACGGCGGCATCCGCGCCACCGTCGACGGGCTCCCCCTGAGGACCGCCTGGCGCGGACTCCTCGGCCGGACGCTCGCCCCGCACGTCGTGCACGGTCTGGCCGGGCTGATGATGGCCGTCCTCTGGCGCAGTGCCTACGGGCCCCTCGCCGCGCTCTTCGTGCTCCTCCCGATGTACATCTCCTGCTGGGTCTTCGCCCAGTACCACCGCGAGCGCGCCGCCCACCAGGCCACCATCCGGGCCCTCGTCCAGGCCGTCGACATCAAGGACCGCTACACCCGCGGGCACAGCGAACGCGTCGGGCACGCCTCCGTGCTGATCGCCCGCGAGCTCGGCATGCCCGAGGACCGGCTCGACGTGGTCCGCTTCGCCGGCATCCTGCACGACGTGGGCAAACTCGGCGTCCCCACCCGCGTCCTCCGCAAGGACGGGCCCCTCACCGCGGAAGAACGCCGGATCATCGAACTGCACCCGGAGTACGGCCACGAGATGGTCCGCGGCATCGGCTTCCTCGGCGAGGCGCGGTCCGCGATCCTCCACCACCACGAACGCATGGACGGCAACGGCTACCCCTACGGGCTCCACGGGGAGCAGATCCCCGAGTTCGCCCGGGTGGTGGCCGTCGCCGACGCCTTCGACGCCATGACCTCCACCCGCTCCTACAGCCGTGCCCGCCCCGTGCCCACGGCCGTCGCCGAACTGCAGCGCTGCGCCGGCACCCACTTCGACCCCCGGATGGTCGCCGCCCTCGTCCGCGCCCTGGACCGACACGGCTGGCAGCCCGCCACCACCGCCGACGAGACCCCGTCCTCCCCGGCACGGCCCGAACAGGTGCCCCCGCCCCGCGGACCCCTGCCCGCACACCCCAGGGAGCGCACATGAGACCCGGGGTCGTCACCCTCACGACGGTGCACGGGGCTGCGCTCCTCCTCGGCCTCGTCGGCTTCGCCGGCACCCTCTGGCACGGCGTCGACGAGCCCGGCAACGCACTCGCCTTCGGCGCCCTCGTCGCCCTCGGCGAGCTCGTCCGCTGGGGAGCCGCCCCCGGAGAGCGCGAACCGGCACCGCTCGCCGCCGCCGGAGCCCTGGCGTACGCCCTGCTCGGCACCAGCGCCGGAGCCGCCACCACCCACGGGGTCCTCCAGACCGTCGCCGTCGTCGTCGCGGCCGGCCTCGCCGGGATCGTCCCGCACGTGGCCCGGGGCCGGGGCCCCGACCCCGACCACCTCGCCCGGCGCGTCCTCACCGTCGGCTTCGCCGCGCTCTGCTTCCAACCCCTCTACAACGCGGGTTCCGTCGCCGAACACCTCGGTCAGGGGCCGACCTACGCCCTCTTCCTGCTGCTGTTGCTCGTCCTGACCGCCCTGTGCGACGCCGTCCTCGCCGCCCTGCTGCTGCGCGCCCGCACGGGATTCCCCTACGGGCCCCTCCTCGTCGACCAACTCCGCTGCCTGCTCGGCATCGGCTCCGCCGTCTGCGCCACCGGCGCCGTCATGGCCCTCGGCGTCGCCGCCGCCGGACTGTGGGCGCTTCCCGTGCTGGCCCTCCCGCTCCTCCTCACCCAGGTCTCCTTCCGGCGGTACGCGGCCGTCCGCACCGTCAACCGGCAGACCATCGCCTCCCTGGCCCGGGCCACGGAGATCGCCGGCTGCACCCCACCCGGTCACGCCCACCGGGTCGCGGCCCTCAGTGCCGCGGTCGGCCGGGAGCTGGGCCTCTCGGGGGCCGAGCTGACCGTCCTCGAACACGCGGCGCTCATGCACGACATCGGACAGCTGTCCCTGGTCGACCCGGTCGAGGGCGGTGCCACCGCCCGCCTGCCGGCGGAGGAACAGCGCCGGATCGCGCGCTTGGGCGGCGAGGTGGTCCGCAGGACGGGGGTCCCCGAGGCCGTCGCCGTCGTCGTGGAGCGGCAGGCCGACCCCTACCGGGAGCAACCGCGGGCCGCCCGGATCGTTCGTGCGGTGAACGCCTACGACGACCTCGCGGGCGCGGACGCGGGCAGCGCCCTCGGAGCGCTGGAACGGCTCAGACTCGGCACCGCACGCGATTACCACCCGGATGTCGTCGATTCTCTGGCCAGGGTCCTGGCACGTGGCGGAGCCCCTGGGGTGACCTCCGCGACCCCTGGGTAACCCATGGGTAATGAGCGCGCGCCCGACCGGGCATGGTTGGATGCGAACAAGAGGGTGAAGCGACCGGCAGGCGGGAATCGTGAAGATCTTCGGGAAGGTACGGCATCGGCCCTCCGCCTCGTGGCGGCAGGCCACCGACCGCGCGTTCACGCTGATCGGCGACGGCCGGTACGAGGACGCGGGCGCACTGCTGACGCGGGCGGCGGACCTGGAGCCCTGGCTCTCGGAGTCCTGGTTCAACCTCGCGCTGCTGCACAAGTTCCGGCACGACTGGGAGCAGGCGCGGGCCGCCGGGCTCCGAGCGGTCGCGCTCCTCGACAAGGAGACCGGGGCCCCCGACTGGTGGAACGTGGGCATCGCCGCCACCGCCCTCCAGGACTGGCCGCTGGCCCGCCGGGCCTGGCAGGCCTACGGCCTCAAGGTTCCCGGCGCGGCAGCCGGCACCGGTGAGCCCGTCGGGATGGAGCTGGGCAGCGCCGCCGTCCGGCTTTCGCCCGAGGGCGAGGCGGAGGTCGTGTGGGGCCGTCGGCTCGACCCGGCCCGCATGGAGGTCCTCTCCATCCCGCTGCCGTCCTCCGGGCGCCGTTGGGGAGAGGTCGTCCTGCACGACGGCGTGCCGAACGGCGAGCGGACCACCACCGCCGGTCCGTCCTATCCGGTCTTCGACGAGATCGAACTGTGGGCGCCGTCACCGGTCCCCACCTGGGTGGTCCTCCTGGAGGCCGCCACCGAGGCCGATCGGGACGCCCTGGAGCAGCTCGCCGCCGAGGCCGGTTTCGCCGCGGAGGACTGGTCGTCCTCCGTGCGCCTGCTCTGCCGTGCCTGCTCCGAGTCGACCATGCCGAGCGCCGAGGGCGAGGGCGAGCACTCCGACCCGCACGACCACAGCGAGCCGGGGCACCCCGGGCCGCTCGGCCACCGCTCGCAGGGCGAGCTGTGGGTCCCGGAGCGGGAGTGCGGCATCGCGGCCCCGACGGGCCTGGTGCGGGGGCTCCTCGACGGCTGGGTCGCGGACAGCCCGGACAGCCGGGAGTGGCGCGATCTCGAAGAGGTCTGCTGAGGCTTCCGCCCCGGCCCCGTAGGCTGTCCTCCGACGGAATCGGGTTTTCAGGAAGGCGCGGCCGGACATGGCGCAGCAGGAGACGGACGAGCAGATCAACGACGGCTTCGTCGTGGACACGGAGGACTGCGAGGCGCGCGAGCTCGCCTACCGGGAGCGGGGCACGGCCCGCCCGATCACGGTCGTCGGCAACCCGGTCCTCCACCGCGAGTGCAAGGACGTCACCGAGTTCGACGACGGGCTCGCGCAGCTGATCGACGACATGTTCGCCAGTCAGAAGGCCGCCGAGGGCGTGGGCCTGGCCGCGAACCAGATCGGCGTCGACCTCAAGGTCTTCGTCTACGACTGCCCCGACGACGAGGGCGTCCGCCACACCGGCGTCGTGGTCAACCCGGTCCTCCAGGACCTTCCGGCCGAGCGCCGCCACCTGGACGATTCCAACGAGGGCTGCCTCTCGGTCCCGACCGCCTACGCCTCGCTGGCCCGCCCCGACTACGCGGAGGTCCACGGCCAGGACGCCCAGGGCAATCCGATCAAGGTGCGCGGCACCGGCTACTTCGCCCGCTGCCTCCAGCACGAGACGGACCACCTGTACGGCTTCCTGTACATCGACAAGCTCTCCAAGCGCGACCGCAAGGACGCCCTCCGGCAGATGGCGGAGGGCACCCCGCGCTACCCGGTCGTCGAGAACGTCTGACCTTCCGCGCGCAAGGAGTCCGCGCGCAAGGAGAGGGCCCC
>NZ_JBHYMF010000123.1:0-20768 GCF_042742855.1 Streptomyces sp. NPDC058877
CCCCTGGGTGGCGGGCCGGCCCACGGTGCAGCGGGACAGGACGATCCCGGCAAGGACCTCGCCGCGGACCTCAGACCGTGGAGAAGTAGTCGAACTCCACGCCCTGGCCGTCGAGGGCCGTGCGCAGCTCGGCCAGGGCCATGGTCACCGCGGCGCCCACCGCGGGCACCCGACAGTCGGCCGACAGCTCCTTCAGGGTCGTGTAGGCGCCGAGCAGCTGCGCCTCCTGCTCAGGGCTGAGAAACGAGTGCGCGTTCGTCACGGAGCCTCGCCGCCTTCCATTCCTGCCGGGGCAGAGTGCCCTCGGGGGCCAGCTCCACCTCGGGCCGTATCCCGATCTCCCGCTTGAACTCCTCGGCGATGCGCCGGGCCAGCGTGGTCACGTCGCCGCCCGGCACCTGTCGCGGCTCCACCCGAACGAAAACGGTGTCCAGGCCGCGCACCGAGCTGATGGACGTCGAGAACTCGCTGACCTCGTCGAAGCCGCGGACCACGTCCTCGATCATCACCGGAGTGACCGACACCCCGCGGATCTTGCGCATGTCGTCGACCCGCCGGATGATCCCGCCGTCGTAGAAGTCCCAGGTCCTGCCGCAGCCGCAGGCGGAGGCGGGCCGCTTGACGACCACGTCCTCGGTCCAGTGCCGGAACAGCTGCATGCCCTCGCGGGACAGCCCGGTGGTGACCCGCACCCCCTCCTCGCCGTAGCCGACCGGCAGCCTGGTCTCGGGGTGCAGCACCTCCTCGATCGTCGAGGGCTCGATGATGTGGCAGGCGCCCCGGCGCGAGGGGCACTCGAACATGAAGACGCCGCCGAACTCGGTGGTGCCCGCGGCGTTGAAGACGCGAGCCCCGAAAGCCTCCTCGATGGTGCGCGTGGTGAACTTCGACCGGGGCTCGGCGCCCGCCAGAATGATCTTGACGTTCGCCTCCTTCGCCAGGTCGATGCCCATCTCGCGGGCCGTCTCGATCAGGCGCATCGCATAGCTCGGGGTGAGCCCGACGACCTCGATGCCGTAGTCCACGAGGAGCTTGATCCGCGTCCGCGAGTCCAGGCCGCCGGCGGGGACGACCGTGCAGCCCATTCGCTCCAGGCCGTAGTGCATCCCCCAGAAGCCCATGAACAGGCCGTATCCGAAGGCGACCATGCCCTTGTGGTGCGGGCGCACGCCCATCGCGTACAGCGCCGTGCAGAAGGTGTCCGTCGACCAGGTCCAGTCGCCCGCCGTGTCGATGGTGCGCACCGGCGGATTGCCGCTGGTGCCGCTGGTCTGGTGGTGGCGGATGCCACGGGCCGGGTCGATCGACGGCCAGATGCCGTACGGCGGCGCCTGCTGCTCGGCGGCGAGCAGGTCCGCCTTGTGCAGCAGGGGTACGCGCCGGGCGTAGTCCTCCATCGAGGTGATGTCGCCGGGCAGTCGGTCACGCCAGAAGGGCGAGCGGGCGCGGGCGTGGTGGAGCGCCCGTTGTAGCCTGCGCCACTGCCATGCCTCGAGCTCGTGGCGCGGCATGGTCTCTGCCTTGGGGTTCCAGTACTCCACTTCGCCTCCGTCGCCGGTGTGGTCCCCCCGGATCCTCGTCGGCGCGCGCCCGCCGCCGCATCTCCTGGTGTGCTCACCAGGGGCGCCGGGGGCGCGAGGGCGGCCGGGTCAGTCGGCGGTGATCACCACCTTGCCGATGTGGCCGGCGGCCTCGAGGTACCGGAATGCGGCCCCGGCCTCCGAGAACGGGAACTCCCGGTCGATCACCGGCCGGATGCGCCGCTGTTCCAGGGCGCGGTTCATGGCCCGGAACATCTCCGCGCTGCCGACCTGGACGCCCTGCACGCACAGCACCTTGCGCAGCAGGGGAACAGGGCTGATCCCGGCCCCGCCGCCGAGCACGCCGATGACGCTGATCCGGCCGCCGACCCGGGCCGCCGTGATCGACTGGCGCATGGTGCCCGCCCCGCCGACCTCGACGACGTGGTCGACGCCGCCGCCGCTCAGCCCGGCCGCGCGCAGGCCCCACTCGGGTTCCCGGGCGTGGTCGATCACCTCGGCCGCCCCTAGCTCGCGCAGCCGCTCCAGCTTGGCCGGGCTGCCGGAGGTCGAGATCACCCGCGCGCCGCCCGCCGCGGCGAACTGCAGCGCGAACACCGACACGCCGCCGCTGCCCAGGGTGAGCACCGTCTGGCCGGGGTGCAGCCCGCCGACCTCCACGACCGCCTGCCACGCGGTGAGCGCGGCGCACGGCAGGGTGGCGGCCTCGGCGAGGTCGAGATGGGCGGGGACGGCGACGACCGCCTCCTCGTCGAAGACCACGTACTCGGCGAGGACCCCGTCGACGGACCCGCCGAGCGCCCGGTCGACCCGGGGGCGCCCCGAGCGCCAGTCGGGCAGGAACAGTCCGGCGACCGCGTCCCCGGGCCGCCAGGCGGTGACCTCCGAGCCTGTCTCGACGACCTCGCCCGCTCCGTCCGACAGCGGTACGAGACCGGGCACGATGTCACGGCTGTAGCGTCCGTGCGCGATCAGCAGGTCACGGTGGTTGAGGGACCAGGCCCGCATGCGGACCAGCACCTGGCGCGGTCCGGGCCTGGGGACCTCGCACGTCTCCTCGCGCAGCGAGGCCGGACCGTCGAAGCCGGTGAGCCGGTAGCGCCTCACGCGGCGACGCCGCGGTCCTGCCACGACGGGAACGCCGCGGTCGCGCGCACGAAGTTGTGGATCATGCGCATGCCGCCCTCCGTCCGGATGGACTCCGGGTGGAACTGCACCGACTCCACCGGCAGCGTCCGGTGCCGGAGTCCCATGACGTAGCCGTCGTCCACGGAGGTCGCACTTACTTCCAGGACCGGCGGAAGGCTGTCCTCGACCACCACGAGCGAGTGGTAGCGGGTGGCCCGGAAACCCTCGGGCATGTCCTCGAAGAGGCCGCGGCCGTCGTGGCTGACCCGACTGGTCTTGCCGTGCATCAGGTGCTCCGCAGGGACCACGGACGCCCCGTAGGCCCGCCCGATCGCCTGGTGGCCGAGGCAGACGCCCAGGATGGGCAGCCGGCCCGCGAAGGCGCGCACCATCTCCACGTGCCCGCTGATGTCCGGGTGGCCCGGGCCCGGGCCGAGCAGCAGCGCGTCGGGACGCATCTCCGCCACCTGCTGCTCGCTCATGGTGTGGGACCGCACCATGACCGGATCGGCTCCGGCGGACATCAGGTACTGCCGCAGGATGTCGACGAAGCTGTCGAAGGCGTCCACGACGAGGACCCGGGGTCCGGGGTCCGGCCGCCCGACGCCGCTGTTCAGGGCGGTCACGCTCACAGCAGTCCCTTTCCGGTCACCGCCCAGTAGGCGGCGCTCATCTTCGCTAGCGTCTCGGTCCATTCGCGCTCCGGAACGGAGTCGGCGACCACCCCGGCGGAGGCCCGTGTGCGGTACATGCCGTCCTCGTGGAACAAGGTGCGGATGCACAGGGCGAGGTTGGTGTAGCCGCCGATGTCGATCACGCCGATCGCGCCCGCGTACAGCCCCCGGCGGCTGCGCTCGATCTGCTCGATGATCTCCATGGCCCGGATCTTCGGCGTCCCGGTCATCGTGCCCGCCGGGAACAGCGCGGCGATGATGTCGTAGGTGTCCCGGTCCGGCTCGGCCTCGCCCACCACCGTCGAGACCAGGTGCAGCACGTGGGAGTAGCGCTCGACGATCAGCTCGTCGGGCACTTCCAGAGTGTCCGCGCGGCAGATCCGGCCGATGTCGTTGCGGCACAGGTCCACCAGCATGATGTGCTCGGCGATCTCCTTCTCGTCCGCCAGCAGCCGGGCGCCCGCCGCCTCGTCGTCGCCGTCGCGCGGGACGGTGCCGGCGATCGGACGCATGGTGACGGTGCCATCCTCGACCCGGACGAACAGCTCCGGGCTCGCGCCGAGCACGGTCTGCCCCCGGACGTGTGCCAGGTACATGTACGGCGAGGCGTTGTGCGTGCGCATCCGCTGGTAGACGTCGATCGGATCGACGGCGCTGCGGATGGTCAGCTCGTGGCCGAGTTGCACCTGGTAGATGTCGCCGACGGCGATGTGCTTCAGCGCCCGCTCGACGTCCCGGCGGTACGCGTCGGGATCGGTGTCGTCGGAGGTGGCCGAGGCCGGCACGGGGCCCGCGGGGGGTACCGGGTGGTCCTCCTCGGCCCGCGCGAGCAGCGCCGTCACCTCGGCCGGGTCGAACGCCCGCCAGTGGTCGGACTCGTGCAGGAGGAGCTCCCCCTCGCCGCTGTCGAGGTCGATGACCACACAGCCCTGGTGCAGCACCAGGTGGACGTCGGGCAGCGGGGGCCGCTCGTCGATGACGTACGGCAGGTCCTCGATGTAGCGGACGGTGTCGTAGCCGAAGTAGCCGAGGAAACCGAAGCGGAACCGGTTCGGCGAGCCCTCCGCGTCGAACAGCGCGTGCAGCTCCCGCAGGACCTGCCACAGGTCGCGCCGGGCGCGCAGCCGCAGGCCGCCGGCCGTCTCGTCGAGCAGCGGGGCGATCCGCCGCAGCAGCGCCTCGCGCAGGGACGGTTCGCCGTCGACGCTGACGAAGCTGTCCGTGACGGACAGCGAGAGCAGCTCGCCGAAGCCGACGAACTGGTACTTGCGGTCGCGGTCCGGTCCCGCGGCCGACTCGAGCAGGTAGACCTGCTCCTTGCCGAAGCGGTGAGCGAGCGCCTGGTGCACCGGGAGCGTCGGGTACGACGGCAGGACCTCGCGGCGGGTGGTCACCCGGATCGCGGCGGGCTCCGGCCTGGGGTCGGGCATGGTGGGTCCTCTCCGCTCAGGTGGTGATCGCGTATCGGTGAGCGACCTGACGCGCCACCAGCACCGACGTGTCCAGGGGGCCTCGGTCGTCCAGCACGCGCGCTGCCTTCCAGCTGACGAAGGAGCCGGTGTGGGTCACCGGGTCCAGTTCGTCCTCCACGACGACCGTCGCGTCGAGGCCGGTCAGTGCGCGCAGCCGGGCGGTGACGCCGGCGGTGGTGCCGTCCCGGTCGGGGTGGCCCGGCAGCAGGTCGAGCCGTACGGTGACGCGGTCGCCGCCCGCCTCGTCGCGGTCGATGACGACCTGGTAGCCGAGGCAGCCGGAGACCGTGTCCAGGACGGCGGTCTCGAGCTCGGCGGGCTGGAGCACGGCGTGGCCGAGCCGGATGCGGTCGGCGGCCCTGCCGACCACCTCGACGACGTCGCCGGGCAGCGGGGCGCCGGGCGGCGCCCCGGTGATCCGGACCAGGTCGCCGGTGCGGTAGCGGATCAGCGGTTTGATGCCGTCGACCAGCATCGTCAGCACGAGTTCGCCCTCGCCCCGGGTGCCGAGGAACTCCCCGGTGTCCGGGTCGACCAGCTCGAAGAGGTAGTTGGGCTGGGACAGGTGGAGCTGTCCGGTGTCAGCGCCGGTCGCGATGCACAGCGACTCCTGGGAGCCGTACAGCGTCGGCCGGACCTGGGCGTGCGGCCACACGGTGGCGACGTTGGCGGCGAACTCGGGGGTGCAGATCTCGCCGAGCACGAGGAACAGCTTCACCGGCAGCCGGGCCAGGTCGTAGCCGTAGTGCAGGGCGGCCTTGGCGAGGCTCAGACAGAGCGCGGGGGCACAGACGATCACTTCGACGCCGAGGTCCTCGATCAGGCGCAGCGCCTTCTGGAAGCCGACGCGCGGGGACTCCGGCCAGATCTTGACGTGACAGGCGCCCAGCGCGGCGGTCACCGAGGTGAACACGTCGCCGAAGGCGTACAGCTCCGAGGGCCCCATCAGCCCGACGACGGGCATCCGGTCGCCGAAGTGCGCGCGCAGCACGCGCCGCCAGGACTCCTCCACGGCCGCGTTGCTGGTCGCGATGTCCCGGGCGCCGCGCGGGCAGGGCGTGGACGGCCCGGTGGTGCCGGTCGTCTCGTAGAAGACGGCGGCGTCGGCCGGACTGCCGGAGAGCACGTCGTACATCTCGCGGCGCAGGTCGTCCTTGGTGGTGAAGGGGAGTTCGGCGAGGGTGGCCGGGGTGACCCGGTCGATGTCCGCGCCGGTGAGGTGGCGGCGGTAGAACGGCGAGCGTTCGGTGACGTGCCGCAGGACGGCGGTCAGCCGCTCGGTCTGCCAGCGCTCCCCGTCCTCGTCGGTCAGGGTGCCGTCGTGGAAGGCGCGCAGCACCGGCTCGTACGTCTCCCAGAAGGCGGGCAGGCCCGGGTCACCGGCAGAGAGCGGGACGGTGGTGCTCATCCGGCGTTCACCAGCTCGTTCAGCGGCAGGCCGACCCGCTCGTTGCGGTCGCCGCTGGCCAGCGCGTCACGGCCGGTCAGCTCGCGGTGCTCGCGCAGCAGCCCGATCATGTCGGACATGCGGTCGACGAGGCGCTCGACGTTGCGCAGCCCCTCCTCGTCCTTCGCGGCGTCTCCGCGGTGCAGCGCGTGCACAGTGGCCGGGAAGCCGCTGCCGACCAGGATCATGCGGTTGAGCAGGGCGTTGACGGTCAGCTGGGCCCACACCTCCCCCGCGCTGTAGCGGCGGGCGACGGAGATGATGCCCGCGACCTTGTTGCTCAGCGGACGGTCGAAGCGCAGATAGCCGACCCCGGCCCGCTCGATGAAGGTCTGCATGAGGCTCGCCGTGCCGAAGCCGTGCACCGGGGCGGCGAAGACGATGCCGTCGGCCTCGATCATCCTGCGCACCACGGAGGGGATGTCGTCGCCCACGGCGCAGGCGATCGTGCGATCGTTGCAGTCGCCGCAGGGGCCGCACCGCTCCATCCGGATGTTCCGCAGGTCGACGACCTCGAACTCGACGCCGAGGGTGCGCGCGTGCACCGCCGCGTGTCGGAGCACGTCCGCGGTGTTGCCGTCCCGCTCGGAGCCGTTGATGGCGAGGATCTTCGGTGCTGCGGTCATGGTGATGCCTCCTAGGAATCGGGCGGCGGTGGCGGGGCGGGTAGCGCCGGGCGCTGCCCGGCATCGCGGCGGTACGCGCGCAGTCGGTCGTGACGGGCGCACCGGACCGGTCGTCGGAATCGTCGCGGCTGGGGACAGACCGCGCATCTCCTTGCGTGCTTGTTTGAAGCCTTGCACGACAAGGGAGTTGACGTTCCGTCAGTGGGCATGCCGGAGGGGCGCGACGCGCTCGGCGCCGCGCCCCTCGGGTGTCGTTCTCAGACCTCGGTGCGCTCCGCGGCGGGTGCCTCGGCCGTGGCCTCCACCCCGGCCGGATCCGTCGTGCCGGGCTGCTCCGCCGTGTTCTTCTCCCGGAGCTTGAAGGCGACGGCGACCGCCACGGCGGCCACCGCGGCGGACG
Organism: Streptomyces sp. NPDC058877; assembly: GCF_042742855.1. Taxonomy (NCBI): domain Bacteria; kingdom Bacillati; phylum Actinomycetota; class Actinomycetes; order Kitasatosporales; family Streptomycetaceae; genus Streptomyces; species Streptomyces sp. NPDC058877. Next base: position 7,289 of record NZ_JBHYMF010000123.1, read on the forward strand.
CGACCCAGCTGACCGTGTGCAGCGAGCTGGTGAAGGCGTCGCGGGACGCCGTCACCAGGTCCTGGGCGGCGGCGCCGGACAGCTCGCGGGCGGCGGCGGTGCCGCCGGCCACGGTCTCCTGGGCGGCCTCGGCCAGCGGGGCGGGCAGCGAATCCGGGACCTGCCCGGCCATCCCGTCCCGGTAGAACGCGGCGCCCAGGGTGCCGAGGAAGGCGAGACCGAGCGTCGAGCCCAGCACGTTGCTGCTCTCGGACAGCGAGGCCGCGGCGCCCGCCTTCTCCACCGGCACGGCGCCCACCACGAGCCCGGTGCCGAGCGCGAACAGCGGGCCGACGCCGAAGGCGACGAGCGCGATGCAGACGACGACCCCGACGACCGAGCCGTCGCCCCCGACCTGGGTGAGGGCGAGCAGCGCGAGGAAGGAGACGCACAGCCCGCCCACCATCGCGGTCAGCGGCTTCATCCAGCGCAGGAACAGCGGGGCGAGCAGCACACCCGCGGCGATGCCACCGCCCGTCGGGGCCTGCCAGAGCCCCGCCGCGGTCGGGCTCAGCTCCGCCACGGTCACGATGTACTGGCTGGTGAGGAACGAGGTGCCGGCGAAGGCGCCGGAGGCCACGGCCATGCCCGCGAGCGCGAAGGAGAAGGCCGGCCGACCGAACAGTCTCAGGTCCACGAGCGGGTCGGCGAGCGTGCGCTGGCGGCGCAGGAACACCGCGCCCGCGCCGAGCCCGACGGCCAGCGACAGCAGAGCAAGCGGGGCCGAGCTGTGCGCGCCGCCCGCGGCGAGCTCCTTGACGCCGTAGATCACCGGGAGGATCGCGAACAGCGACAGCGCCACGCTGATCAGGTCGAGCGGGCCGCTCGCCCTGCCCGTGCGGTACTCGGGGAGCAGCAGCGGTCCGGCCACCAGCAGTACCACCATCACGGGGACGCCGAGGAGGAAGACCGAGCCCCACCAGAAGTGGTCCAGCATCAGCCCACCGACCAGCGGGCCGACTGCCGCGCCACCGAACTGGCAGGTCGCCCAGAGCGAGATCGCGAGGCCGCGCTCCCGGTCGTTTCTGAACATGTTGCTGATCAGCGCGAGAGTGGAGGGGTTGAGCGTGGCACCGGCGATGCCCAGCAGGGCACGGGCCGCGATCAGCATGCCGGGGCTGCTCGCGTAGGCGGCGAGCAGGGACGCCGCGCCGAACGCGGCGGCACCGATCAGCAGCAGCTTGCGCCGCCCGATCCGGTCACCCAGGTTTCCCATGGTGATGAGGAACCCGGCGAGCATGAACCCGTAGATGTCGGTGATCCACAGCTGCTCGGTGCCGCTGGTGCCCAGGTCATCGCTGAGCTGGGGCAGCGCGAGGAACAGGACGCCGATGTCGAGTGCGATCAGCAGGGTCGGCAGGGCCAGGACGCCGAGCCCGATCCATTCGCGTCGTCCCGCCTTCGCCCCGGCGACGGCCTGGGCTGCGTTCGTCATGACGGATACCTCTCTGTCGACGGGTCCGTTCAGGCTCCGTCGACGGCCTGGGTGACGATCTCGCTGACGCGCTCGAAGGCGCTCGCCTCGGTCGGGTCGAAGCGGTTCTTGGTGAGGGCGAAGGCGACCTTGGTCCGGGTGTCGGCGTAGGCGCCGCTGCCGCCCATGCCCTGGGCGCCGAAGACGTTCAGGGACTGCTGCGGGTCGCCGCCCGGGCGGCCGAGGAAGTAGCCGAGGCCCTTCGGGGACGGCGCGAACACGACCTGGTCGAGGTCGGCGACGGCCACCGCGCTGATCTGCTCCAGGCGCTCCTGCGAGATGAGGCGGACGCCGTCCACCTCTCCCAGCAGAGCCGCGTACATCTTGGCGACGCCGCGGGCGGTCATCGTGCCGCCGGCCGGAATGTCAGAGGCGAGGATGTCGGAGCGGTTGCCGTAGGAGGCGTTGGGCATGATGGCCGGCGGCGCCGCCTTGAGCAGCGGGAAGTCCTCCGGCATGTCACCGAACGCGGCGGGGTCGATCGGCGCGTCCTCCAGGCGGGCCAGCAGGCCCTGCTCGTTCTGCGGGACGCCGAGGTAGAGCTCCTTCTCGATGCCGAGCGGGGCGGAGACCTCCTCGAGCAGCACCTGCGAGATCGGCTTGCCGGTCGCCCGGCGGACGATCTCGCCGAGCAGGTAGCCGAAGGTGACCGCGTGGTAGCCGGTCTGCGTGCCGGGCTCCCACCAGGGCTCGGCGGACGCGACGATGGACGTCATCTTGTCCCAGTCGGTCAGGTCGTCCGGAGTGATGTCGCCCGGCAGACCCGGGACGCCCGCGGAGTGGGTCAGGGCGTGTCCGACCGTCGCGTTCTCCTTGCCGTGCACGCCGAACTCGGGCCACAGCTCGACGATGCGGGTGTCGTAGTCGAAGAGGCCCTTCTCGACCAGCGTGTGCACGACGGTGGCCGTGACGCCCTTGCCGGTGGAGGCGCTCCAGAACGGGGTGTCGGAGGTGACCGGACGGCCGGTCTCCGGGTCGGCGACACCGGAGACGGCGTCGACGACGAGCTCGCCGTCCACGTACACGGCCGCCTGCAGGCCGGTCTCGGCGCCCGACTCGGTCAGCTCGTCCAGCACGGTCTGCACGTGCTTCTGAAGGTCGCTCATGTCTCTCTTTCCTCGTGTGCGTGGTGCGGGGTGGGGGGAAGGGCCGTCAGAGGAGGCCCGACGTGCCGGTCATGGCATCGGGCCGGAACAGCCCGTCCGGGTCGTACGCCAGACGGACGCGGTCCACGGCGGCGATGTCCGCCTCGTCCAGATGGCCCTGCGGCTGGTCGGGACTCTCCACGAACCCAGGCGCGGTGCGACCGGTGTCCCAGGGGGCGAGCGCGGTGCGCAGCCGAGCGCAGCGCTCCCGGATCGCGGGCGCCGGACGCAGGCCGGGGAGTCCCGCGGCCATCACCGCGTAGGCGGCCGGCAGATGGTCGAGGACGCCGCCGCGCGGGTCCGGCTCCGCCAGCGCGCCGCCGAGCTGCCGCAGTTCGGCGGCGACCAGCGGGGACGCGGAGTCCGGTCCGACCGCGCGGAGCAGGGCCTCGGCCCCCTCCCCGCGCAGGTCGCCGACGAGCAGGTGGTCGCCGAGCACCTCCACCGGTCCCGGCGGGTCCTGGTGGGCCCGCGCGACCGCCGGGGTGGCGCCCGGCGCCCAGCTGTCCTCCAGCGGGGCGGCGACGGCGCGCAACGGCCCCAGCAGGTCGTCGGCCTGGCGTCCGGCGGTCGTCAGATCGCCCTCGGCCGGGGCGAGCACCGCACCGGCCACGCACACCACGGGCCCCGAGCGCAGCTCGACCGGGATCTCGGGCACCGGCGGCAGGTTCATGATCCGCAGAGAGGTGGACACCTCGCGCGGCGCGTCGGCGGCCCACTCGAGCCACCGTTCGAGCAGCCGCTCGGCGTGCCGGCCGGCCCAGAAGGCCGCTCCGGTGACCACCCCGGCGGCCGGGAACAGTTCCAGCTCCACACCGGTGACCACACCGAGTCCGCCGCCGCCGCCGCGCAGCGCCCACAGCAGCTCCGGCTCGTGGTCGGCGTCGACCCGGCGCACCTCGCCGTCGGCGGTCACGACCTCGGCGGCCGTCACCCCGTTGGCCGCGATGCCGGTCCTGCGGCCGTACAGGCTCACTCCGCCGCGCAGCAGATAGCCGACGGCGCCGACGGTCGGCGACGTGCCGTGCGCGGCGGCCAGGCCGTGCCCGGCCGCCGCGGCCACCACGTCGGCCCAGCGGGTGCCGGCCGGGATCCAGGCGGTGCGGCGCGCGGGGTCCACCCGGACCCCGCCGCCGAGCTCGGTACGGATCAGCAGCTGGCCGTCCATCGGCCGGGCCGCCCCGGCGGAGTGGCCGGTGGTGTGCACCCGGACCGGCAGGCCGGCGGCACGCCCGTACCGTACGGCCGTGCGCACCTCGCCGACCGTACGGGCGGTCAGCGCCGCCGCCGGGCGGGCCGGCGCGGCCTCGTTGAAGACGGCCGCGGCACGCGCGTACTCCGGCTCGCCGGGCAGCGCGGGCCGGATGCCCGTGGCGGCGGGGGCGGTCACGAGGGGGAGCCTTCGGTGACGCCGAAGCGGACCTTGGCGTACTCGCGGGTGGCGACGCTCTGCAGCAGCACGCCGATCCCGGCGTGGCTGTGCTGGGTCGACATGTCGCGCCAGATCCGCTCGATGCGCTCGCCGGAGCGCACCGCGCTCGACCCGGCGGTCGGGAACAGGTGCCGCTCCACCGCGCCCCAGGCGAGCTTCAGCACCTCGCGGCAGATGGTGGCGAGCCGCAGGTCCTCCTCACGGGTGAAGTCCTCCGGCGCCCTGGCGCACAGCTCCTCCCACTGGCGCACGGCGTGCAGCAGCGCCGCCTCGGCGGTCGCGATCATGCCCGAGGCGTGCCCGTACCAGTACTGGTAGTCGGGGTCCTCGGCGCGCGAGGTCCCGGTGAAGATGGTGGTGCGCGAGCGCATCAGCTCCTCGTACGCGTCCAGCGCGCCCTGCGCCATGCCCACCGCCACGGCGGCCGACTCCAGCAGCATGAAGCTCAGCGGGCCGCCGCCGTACTGCCCGTTGCCGTGCAGCGCCCGGCCGGGCGTGCCGGCGCTGACGTCGACCTCGCTCAGGTGCGTGGCCTCGATCGCGTAGTGCGCCGGCACCCGCCCGCCCCGGAAGGAGACGCTGTGCGAGCCGCTGCCCTTCAGACCGAGCTGGCGGCCCCAGTCGTCCAGCATCGTCCACTCGGAGCGCGGGGCGACGAACAGCAGCAGCCTCGGTTCCGCGCCCTCGCCGGACTCCTCGTCCTCGATGACGGTGTGTCCGATGAAATGCGTGGCGTAGGGGGCCCCGGAGCAGTAGGGGAAGGTGCCGTCGATGATCCAGCCGCCGTCGGGGGCACGCCGCGCGGTGCCGGCCGGGGTGATGGTCGCCGGGCTGATGAAGTCCCCGTCGGCGAACAGCTCGGCCTGCGTGGGCTCCTCGAAGAGCGAGGCGACGGCGAGGGAGTGCGCCGCGCCCAGGCAGTACATCCAGCCCGTCGACGGGCAGCCCCGGGACAGGGCCATCGTGACCCTGAGGAAGGTCTCGGCGCCGAACTCGTACCCGCCGTACCTGCGGGGCACCAGGATCCGGTAGAGACCGGCCCGCGCGAACTCCTCGTGGATGTCGGTCGCGTAGTAGGTGCGCTGCTCGGTCTCCGCCTGCCGGGCCACGAGGCCGGATGCGAGCCGCTCGGCGCGGCGCACCACCTCCTCGGGGGTGAGGCCCGGCTCCGGCGGCGCGACGCCGGAGCCCGGGACGTCCGTGGCGACGAGGGTGGTCATGGGTGTCCGTGTCCTTCCCGTGGTGAGACGTCAGGCCTGGCTGTGCGGAGCGATGTTGGCGTTGCGGGAGAACACGTTCTCCGGGTCGTAGGCGTCCTTGACCGCCCGCAGCCGCTCGTACGTCTCCGGCGGGTAGACGGCGGCCAGGTCGTCGGCGTCCAGCTCGCTGAGGAAGCCGCTGTAGGCGCCCTCGGTGAACGGGGCGAGCGCCGACCAGAACGCGGTCAGCTCCGGCAGGGCGGCCTCGTTGTCGGCGCGCGGGCCGAGCTTGGCCGTGTTCACCAGGACCTCCGCGTCGCGGTGCCCGAACGCGGTGGCGTCGGCCGGCACCCGGCCCAGCGCACCGCCCAGGCTGCGCAGTTCCACGAAGAGGTTGTCGAAGGCGGCCGCACCGGTGAGCAGGGTGTCGACCAGCTCGTCGGAGCACTCGCGCGCGAAGCGGTTGCGCACCATCGGCTCCCAGTCCGGCGGGAGCTCGCCCGCCTGGTCGAGCACGTCCAGGTAGGCGACCAGGTTGATGTCCTTGCTCTCCACCGTGCCCAGTTCGAGCAGCGGGGCGATGGCCGCGCCCGCGGCGGCGGCGTCGTCGCCCGCGTAGCAGACCAGGATGTTCACCGGCGCCGGGTCACCGCCGAACGACGGGAACAGCTGCACGTGCGAGGTCAGCTCCTCGGGCGCCTCGCGCAGTGCGCGGGCCCAGCCCTTCACCACCGAGGCCGCCTCGGCCGCGGGGTAGACGATCGAGCCGAAGTGCACCTTCGGCAGCGACTTGGCGGCCACCTCGAAGGAGGTCACCACGCCGAAGTTGCCGCCGCCGCCGCGCAGTCCCCAGAACAGGTCGGCGTGCTCGTCGGCGGAGGCGCGCAGCACCCGGCCGTCCGCGGTGACGACCTCGGCCGCCACCAGGTGGTCGATCGCGAGACCGGTGGAACGCACCGTCCAGCCGATGCCGCCGCCGACCAGCAGGCCGCCCACGCCCACCTGGTCGGTGTCGCCGGAGGAGAAGGACAGTCCGTGCTCCGTCAGCACCCGGGCCACCTGACCCCACTGCGCGCCGGGGCCGATGCGGACCAGGCCGCGCCCGGCGTCGAGGACCTCCACGCCGTTCAGCGGCGAGACGTCGACGACCAGGCCGCCGATGTCGGTGCTCAGCCCCGCGTTGCTGTGGCCGCCGCTGCGCACCGAGACGCGCAGGCCCTGCTCGCGCGCGAACGCGAGGGCCAGGCGCACGTCCTCGGTGCCGTGACAGCGGACGACGACGTCCGGCCGTCCCTTGTGGACGAAGATGTCCTTCACGTCGTCGTAGGCCGCGTCGCCCGGCAGGACGACCTCGCCGGTGACGGACTCGGCCAGGGCGGTCGCCGCAGCGCTGTTCATGGGGTCTCCCGTGGTGGTTCGAGGTGAACGTGGTCGCGTCCCGGCAGGGACGACCGGGTCAGTGGTGGAACTCGCCGCCGTTGACGTCCAGGCACTGCCCGGTGACGGCCCGGGACAGGTCGGACAGCAGGAACAGGACGCTGTCGGCGATCTCCTGCGGCTCGGGCAGCCTGCGCAGGTCGAGACCGGCCGCGACCTCGTCGTACACCTGCTGCTCGGGGACCCCGCGCTCGCCGGCGAGGTGGGCGAAGTAGCCCTGGAGGGCGGGCGCCCAGATGTATCCGGGAGCGACCGTGTTGACGCGGACGCCCTGCGGGCCGATTTCGCTCGACAGGCTCTGGGCGAGCGCCAGCAGGCTCGCCTTCGCCATCTTGTACGTGCCGAAGAGCGGCTTGGAGTGCCGGATCGCGACCGAGTTGATCATGACGACGGAGCCCTTGGCCTCGGCGAGCGCCGGGGCGAACAGCCGGGTCAGCCGCAGCGCCGCGTACACGTTGGTCTCGAAGCCGGAGCGGATGTCGTCGATCGCCACGTCGGCGAGCGGCGCCATCGGGGGCACCGCGAAGGCGTTGTTGACCAGCCCGTCCACCCGGCCGAAGGTGTCCACGGCCGCCTTGACCAGCGCCCCGACGGCGGCCTCGTCGGTGATGTCGGTCGGTACGGCGAGGGCGCGCCGGCCGGTCTCCTCGACGGCCGCGGCGGTCTCCTCCAGCACGGAGGAGGTCCGCGCCGCGAGCACGACGTCGGCGCCCGCCCGCGCGGCGCCCAGCGCCAGCGCCCGGCCGAGGCCGGGACCGACACCGGACACCACCACGACCTTGTTCTTCAGCAGTTCGCTCACTTCGATCCCTGTTCCTTGTTCCTTCTGCCCCTCGGGTCGCCGGCGGCGGGCGCTCAGACGATTTCCTTCAGCGGACGGTCGGCGGTGCGGTTCAGCCACCACTGGACGAGGAAGAGGTTGATGACCCAGCCGAGCCACGGCGCGGTGCCGACGACCTGCCCCCAGATCGTCTGGTTCTGCACGCCGAGGCTCATCAGCAGGACGACGAAGACCCGGCCCCACACGATGTTGATGGCGAAGGCGAAGCTGTAGAGCATCCACATCCGGTGCGCCTGGATGCGCCCCTGCACCGCGCGGGTGAAGCCCATGCCGGTGGTGAACAGCCACAGCACGCCGCCGAGAGTGGTGCCGACCGAGGGGCCCATCGACAGCGGGGTGATGAAGAAGGCGAGCAGCGCGGAGGGCAGGACGCCCGCGAACACGTAGGCCCGGCCGATCAGCCGGTGCGCGGCGGGGTGGCGGCGGCGCAGCCACGGCCACAGCTGGAGCACGACCGTCACCAGCGCGATCGTGCCGGTGGCGATGTGGGCGACCAGCATCGGGTAGTGCTGCGGGGCATCGGGCCGGATGGGTATGAGCGACGCCTTCGGGTCCAGGCCCAGGTACGGCGGCCACACGAAGCTGAGGAACGCGAACACCACGACGCCGAGCGGCAGCACCCACGGGCGCCGCCACCACACCGGGGTGGCGGACCGCTTGGCCGCGGGGCGCGGCTCCACCATGTCCGGAGCCGGTCTCGTACGGGGAGCCGTGTCCAGGTTCTGCGCCACTGTGTTTCCTCCAGAGAAAGGTCCTGTGCGGGCCGGGTTGATCAGCCGACCCGGAAGCGGTGCGGCCCGCGCTGCCCGGGTACCAGGCCGAGGCAGTGGGCGTTGTGGTCGTCGAGGAGGCGCTGCGCCTCGGATCTGGCGAGGGCGAACCGCTCGGAGGGGTCGGCGCCCGCCGTGAGCACGTCGTGCATCGCCGCGGTCAGCGTGTCCTGGATCCCGACGAAGTCGCCGACCAGCGCGCCGTTCGCGGCGGTCGCGCGCTCGCCCGCGGCGAGCTGGTCGAGGGCGACCCGGTGGTGGGGGTTCACCTCGAACCAGCCCTCCTCCTCCAGGAGGGCCCGGGCGGACTCGGTGACGGGGATGAAGCCGCTCGTCTTGTGGCGTTCGGCGGCGTTGCGCGGGGTCAGGAAGGTCAGGAGGAAGGCGAGCGCGGCGTCACGGGCCGCGGGTGCGAGCCCGGACGCGAGCCACAGCGAGTCGCCCCCGATGACGTTGCCCGCGTAGGGCGCCTCGGCGCTGTACGGCATGGGCGCCGCCACGACCTCGAAGCCCCCGTCACGGCCCGCCTGCACCATCCGGTCGGCCTCCACGGAGGTGCTGAGCACGAACGCGACCCGCTGCTCGGCGAACGCACGGTAGTTGCGTTCCCACGCCGGGTAGGTGTCGTCACCCGCCGACCGCAGGCCGGAGTAGAGGTAGTGGCCGTCCGCGTGCAGCCCCTGCCACCAGCGGGCGAAGCGCAGCACTGCGGGCGAGTCGGCCTCGACGGCGGTGGCGCGCTCCGTCCGCCCGTTGCCGGGCGTGGCGAGCAGGGCGCCCTGCTGGGCGACCGCCTGCTGGAACAGCCAGCCGTGGTTGGGCCAGGTCACTCCGTGCGAGGGCCCGCCGTCCAGGCGCGCCACCGCCTCGCAGGCGGCGGTCAGCTCCTCCCAGGTGAGGGGCACGGAGCGCACGCCGGCGGCTTCCAGCACGGTGGTGTTGGCGTACAGCAGGGTCGTCGACGTCAGAGGCGGGAGGGCGAAGAGCCCCTCGCCGTCGAAGGTGTAGTAGTCGCGGGCGGCCGGCACCAGGTCGTCGAGGCGCACCGGCACGCCGAGGATCCTGTCGCGGCCGTCGATGGCCCGCTCCACGGAGGTGAACAGCGGCGAGCCGTCGGCCGCGAGCAGGTCGCGGGAGAGCTGCGTCGAGGTGTAGAAGCTCTGCACGATGGCCGGCGGACGCCCCTCGCGGGCGGCGCGGGCCACCTCCTCGGGGAGCTTCAGGTGGTCGACCCCGCGGACCTCTACCCGCACCCCGGGGTGGGTCCGCTCGAACTCCTCGGCCAGTTCCCTGGTCTCGCTCAGAAACAGCGGAACGACCGGGTAGTCGTTGAGCCAGACGTCGAGAACGACCTGGTCGGGCATGGGGTTCGGCCTCCGCTCGGGGGAACTGCGAAAGACAGTCGGCGCTCATTCTTCGCGAGCGGAACGAGCCCTGCATCTTCTGCCGTGCTCTCAAGGCGGCAATCTGGGATAAGGCCCCGCAGGGGCCGCGGTGCCAGACTCGCTGCCCTGGGCGAGGAGAGGAACACCATGGCTGAAGAGCGCCGCAGGACACGCCCGTTCACCGGCGATGAGTACGTGGAGAGCCTGCGCGACGGCCGCGAGGTCTACATCTACGGGGACAAGGTCAAGGACGTCACGACGCATCCGGCCTTCCACAACCCGATCCGGATGACCGCCCGCCTCTACGACGCGCTGCACGACCCGAAGCGCCAGCCGGTCCTCACCGCCCCCACCGACACCGGAAGCGACGGCTACACGCACCGCTTCTTCACCACGCCCCGCTCGGTCGACGACCTCGTCGCCGACCAGAAGGCCATCGCCGAGTGGTCCCGTCTCAGCTACGGCTGGATGGGCCGCAGCCCCGACTACAAGGCGTCGTTCCTCGGCACGCTCGGGGCGAACGCGGACTTCTACGGCCCGTTCGCGGACAACGCACGGCGCTGGTACCGGGAGTCGCAGGAGAAGGTCCTCTACTGGAACCACGCGATCGTCCACCCGCCGGTCGACCGCAACCTCCCCCCGGACCAGGTCAAGGACGTGTTCGTGCACGTCGAGAAGGAGACCGACGCCGGACTGGTGGTCAGCGGCGCCAAGGTGGTGGCGACCGGCTCGGCGCTCACCCACTACAACTTCATCGCCCACTACGGGCTGCCGGTCAAGGAACGTGAATTCGCGCTGGTCGCGACCGTTCCGATGGACGCGCCCGGGCTCAAGCTGATCTGCCGCCCGTCCTACTCCGCCACGGCCGCCCTGGCCGGCACCCCCTTCGACTACCCGCTGAGCTCGCGCCTCGACGAGAACGACACGATCCTCGTCATGGACAAGGTGCTCATCCCCTGGGAGAACGTCTTCATCTACGGGGACCTGGGCAAGGTCCAGATGTTCACCGCCAAGTCCGGCTTCCCCGAGCGGTTCACCTTCCACGGCTGCACCCGCCTCGCGGTGAAGCTGGAGTTCCTCGCCGGGCTCCTCGCCAAGGCCCTGGAGGTCACCGGCACCAGTGAGTTCCGCGGCGTGCAGAGCCGCCTCGGCGAGGTGCTCGCCTGGCGCAACCTGTTCTGGGGGCTCTCCGACGCCGCCGCACGCAACCCCGTGGAGTGGAAGAACGGCGCCCTGCTGCCCAACCCCGAGTACGGCATGGCCTACCGCTGGTTCATGCAGATCGGCTATCCGCGCATCAAGGAGATCGTCCAGCAGGATGTCGCGAGCGGCCTGATCTACGTCAATTCCAGCGCCGACGACTTCGCCAACCCCGAGATCCGCCCCTACCTCGACAAGTACGTGCGCGGCTCGGGCGGCACGGACGCCGAGGGGCGCATCAAGGTCATGAAGCTGCTGTGGGACGCGGTGGGCACCGAATTCGGCGGCCGCCACGAGCTGTACGAGCGCAATTACGCGGGCAGCCACGAGAACACCCGTGTGGAGCTGCTCCTCTCCCAGACCATCAGCGGCCAATTGGACCAGTACAAGAGCTTCGTCGACGATTGCATGAGCGAGTACGACCTGGACGGCTGGACCGTCCCGGACCTCTCCTCCTTCGACGAGCTCAGGAAGACCAGGAACGAAGCGTTCCGTGACTGAGGAGAACACACCCGTGACGAACAGTGTCGAGGAGACCGCCACCCGCATCTGGACGGACATCCTGCGTCCGGCCACGGGCCAGGAGGACCGCACCTTCTTCGCCCTCGGCGGCCAGTCGGTCTCCGCCGTACGGATCGTGGCCCGGGTCGAGTCGGACCTCGGCGTCGAGCTCGACATCCGCGTGCTGTTCGAGGACCCGGACCTGGCCGCGTTCCAGCAGGCCGTCGTCGAGGCCGTCGAAGCGGCGGCGGAGAGCAGGGCCGCGTGACCGTCGCCGACCTCGCGCCGGCCGAAGGGTTCCCGCTCGCGGTCCAGCAGGAGTTCCTGTGCCTGTGGGACAAGGGCGACGACATGGGACCGTTCGGCCCTCGCTTCCACATCGTCGACGGCTGGCGGGTGAGCGGCCGCGTCGACACCGCGCTGCTGCAGGCCGCCCTCGACGACGTCGTCGTCCGGCACGAGGCGCTGCGCACCACCGTCGTCCGGGACGCCGAGCCGCGCCACCAGCGGATCCTCGCCCCCGCGCCCGTGCCCCTGGAGGTCCGGGAGCTGCCCTCGACCGACCCGGCCGACGAGGAGGCCCGCCACCTCGCCGGCGAGGAGCTGCTCAACGAACTCGCCGCCGACACCATCGGCGTCCGCCGCATGCCGCTGCTGCGCGCGGTTCTCGGCCGCTTCGACGACGAGGACGCCGTCCTCGCACTGATCGCCCACCACACCGCCGTCGACGCCTGGTCGATGCAGGTCATCCTGCGCGACCTCGCCGTTCTCTACGCCCGGCACGCCGGAGCCGACCTGCCGCCGCTCGCCCCCGCGCCGCAGTACCGCGAGTACGCGCACTGGCAGCGCTCCGACGAGGCCCGCGAGGCCGAGCGGTCCGCCCGTGCCTTCTGGCGGACCAGGCTCGACGGCGCCCGAGTCCTCGCGCTGCCCACCGACCGCACCCGCAGCGAGGCACCGGAGTTCTCCACCGCCTGGCACCGGTTCGGCTGGGGCACCCGGCTGCGCGAGCAGGTGACGACGCTGGCCGCGGACACCCGCAGCTCGACCTTCATCGTGCTGCTCGCCGCCTTCAACGTCTTCCTCAACCGGCAGACCGGCGACACCGACGTCGTGGTGCCCACCTTCACACCGGGCCGTTCCCAGGCCCGCTTCCAGGACGCCGTCGGCTCCTTCTTCAACTTCCTGCCGCTGCGCACCGACCTGACCGGCTGCGCCACCTTCCACGACGTGCTCGCCCGCACCCGCGAGAGCTGCCTGGACGCCTACACCCGGGAGATCCCGCTGGCGCACGTCCTGGACGAGGCGCCCGAGCTCATGGCCCGGGTCGGCGTCGACGGCCTGGCGTCCTGCGTGTTCCAGGTCATCCAGACCCCGTTCACGATGGCGGGGGAGCGGATCGGACCGCTCGCCTACCAGGCCGTGCGCCGCAAGGTGCTCTCGCAGAGCGTCGGCTCGGACATCCCCGACGGCACCCTGCTCTGCCTGGAGGTCTCCCCGACCGGAGAGCTCATCGGCGAGCTCGGCTTCAGTAGCAACCTCTACGACGAGAACACGGTCCGGCGCCTGGTCGCCGACTTCCGCGACGTCCTGAGCGAGCTGGTGGCCGACCCCGGCGCCCCGCTGCCGGCCCCCACCGATTTCCCCTCAGCCCCGAACCAGGAGTGACGACAGGTGAAGTTCCTGCTCATCATGCACATGAACCCCGTCCTGTGGGACAAGCTCTCCGAAGAGGAGCAGCAGGAGGTGTTCGACGGCCACGACCGCTTCCAGGAGATCATCCGCGGCAGCGGTGAGATGGTCGGCACCAAGGCCCTCGACGCCCCCGTGAACACCGCCACCGTCACCGTCAGGGACGGCGCGGTGCAGTCCGTCGAAGGACCGTATGTGCCGGGCGAATCGTTCCTGTGCGGCTACTACGTCGTCGACGTCGCCTCCAAGGAGCGCGCCGTCGAACTCGCGGCGCTCATCCCCGACGCGAAGCTGACCGCCGTGGAGGTCCGCGAGGTCGTCCACGACGACGGCGCCGAGTAACTCCCGCCGGAGACGACGAGGGG
>NZ_JBHYMF010000124.1:0-20707 GCF_042742855.1 Streptomyces sp. NPDC058877
GTCGTGGTCCCACCGGTGGTGCCGCCGGTGGTGGTCTCACCCGTGGTGGTGCCGCCGGTCGTGGTGGTCTCGCCGGTGGTGGTGCCGCCGGTGGTGGTCTCACCCGTGGTGGTGCCGCCGGTGGTCGTCTCGCCGGTGGTGGTGCCGCCGGTGGTGGTCTCACCCGTGGTGGTGCCGCCGGTGGTCGTCTCGCCGGTGGTGCCGCCGGTCGTGGTCTCACCCGTCGTGCCGCCGGTGGTGGTCTCGCCGATGGTGCCGCCCGTGCTGGTCTCGCCCGTGGTGCCGCCGGTTTCGCCCGGGCAGGTGTGGGAGAGCGGGAACTTGTTGTCCTTGCCCGGCAGCGGGCCCCCGGTGATCGTGGCTTCGACCTTCTGCAGCTCGGCGCCCACCTCGGAGGCCACGTACGCGTGTTTGCCCTCGGGGTTGCCGAAGCCGCTGAAGTCCGTGATGACCTGCGTGCCGCCGGGCTCGAAGGTGACCTTCAGCTCGACGAAGTCCGCCTTGCGGCCGGGCAGCACGAAGTGCCAGCCGTCCTTGTCGGACGCGATTCCCGGGCACGTCTCGCCGCCCTCGTTCGGGAATTCCGCAGCCGTCAGCGGAAGTTCCTGACGCAGCGTCGGGTGGTTGGCGTCTATGCCCTCGGAAGCGGAGGCCATCGGCGCAAGGGCGAAGGAGCCCGCCATGGCCGCGACAAGAGCGGCTGCGGGGAGGAGGGAGCGTCGCATGTGCAGTCGTCCATCTGTGGGATGAGGATGCTGTGGGAGGTGGCTGGGGCAGCGTATCCGTCCCCTTGAGCCGGACTTAAGGGGGAGGTCCGTAACGATTGCCCCGGACGTCGGGGGGCTGGCGTCCGGGCAGCGGCGGACGGCTCGGGGCCCGGTCGCTCAGAGCGCGAAGAACGCCGCCAGGAGCAGCGCCCCGCCGACCCCCGCGAGCGACCACGCGGTGCGCGGCAGCCGCAGGCCGCCGCCGACGAGCGGGGCCGCGAGGAGCAGCGCCCCGCCCAGCGGGAGCCAGGCGTGGAGTCCGCCGCCCCATCCCGTCCGCACGCCCTCGTCGGTGCCCGGCTTCACCACCACCGGGATCGTCGTGCCCTTCTGCGCCGCGACCGAGTGCGCGATCGTCAGGGTGCGGCGGTTCGAGCTCGGGTCCTCCGGGGCGAACCGGCCGCTGCAGGTCTCGTCGGTGCAGTCGGTCACCGTCAGCGTGCCGTGCTCGCGGCCCTTGGCGAGCAGGACGTGCTGGGCCGAGTTCCACGAGGTCCAGGCGCCCGCGACGAGGAGGAGCAGGGCGACCAGGGCCATGGCTGCGTTACGGACGTGCGTCATGACCCGCGATCGTACAGTCGTACGTTCCCGTTGCCGGAGGGCCTAGGAGTTGTACGCCGACTGGGCCCGCTCCAGGCCCTCCGCCACCAGGCACTCCACGGAGTCGGCGGCCCGGTCCACGAACCACTCCAGGTCCTTGCGCTCGGTCGACGAGAAGTCCTTCAGGACGAAGTCCGCGACCTGCATCCGACCCGGCGGCCGTCCGATCCCGCACCGCACCCGGTGGTAGTCCGGACCCATCGCCTTCGTCATCGACTTCAGGCCGTTGTGCCCGTTGTCGCCGCCGCCCAGCTTCAGCCGCAGCACCCCGTAGTCGACGTCCAGTTCGTCGTGGACCGCCACGACGTGCGCCGTCGGCACCTTGTAGAAGTCGCGCAGCGCCGTCACCGGGCCGCCCGACAGGTTCATGTACGACATCGGCTTCGCGAGGATCACCCGCCGGTTCTCGGGCCCGGGAGGCCCCATCCGGCCCTCCACGACCTGGGCCTGTGCCTTCTGGGCCCGCTTGAACGAGCCACGGATCCGGTCCGCGAGCAGGTCCACGACCATGAAGCCGATGTTGTGGCGGTTGGCCGCGTACTCGGGCCCCGGGTTGCCGAGGCCGACGATCAGCCAGGGGGCGTTGGCGTCGTCCGTCATGTCCGTCAGATCTCCTCGTATCCGTACAAGGGAAGGGTCCGTACAAGGGAAACGGGGTGACGGGCCGCACGGCCCGTCACCCCGTCACGTCAGGCAGAGCCTACGGCTCAGGCCTCGGCGCCCTCGGTGGCCTCGCCCTCGGCGGCCGGCTCCTCGGCCTGCGCGGCCAGGACCTGCAGCACGACGGCGTCGGCGTCGGTGGCCAGGGTCACGCCGGCCGGGAGGGTGATGTCCTTCGCCAGGACGGAGGCGCCGGCCTCCAGGCCCTCGACGGAGACGGTGACGGCCTCGGGGAGGTGGGTGGCCTCGGCCTCGACGGAGAGGGTGCCGAGCACGTGCTCCAGCAGGTTGCCGCCGGCGGCCAGGTCGCCCTCGGCCTGGACCGGGACCTCGACGGTGACCTTCTCGCCGCGCTTGACGAGGAGCAGGTCGACGTGGACCAGGAAGTTCTTGATGGCGTCGCGCTGGACGGCCTTCGGGATCGCCAGCTCGGTGGTGCCGTCGATGTCGAGGGAGAGCAGGACGTTCGGCGTGCGGAGCGCCAGGCCGAGCTCGTGGGCCGGGAGGGCCAGGTGGATCGGGTCCGAGCCGTGGCCGTAGAGGACGGCGGGAACCTTGGCCTCGCGGCGGATCGAGCGGGCGGCACCCTTGCCGAACTCCGAGCGGACGGAAGCGGCGAGCTTGACCTCGGACATGTTGCACTCCTCGTAGAAGGTGACGAAAGAAGGTGGTCACCCGGCCACGACTGGCGATGGCCTGCTACGAAGAGCGCGTCGATAACGGACCGCCGTGACCCTCACCGGGTACGGCCTCCCTCGCCGAGCAACTACGGCAGTCTACCCGCCACCCCCGACCCGCCCAAATGGATCAGTGCCCCGGCCCCTCCGGAAAGGAAACGGGGGCTGCTTCCCCCGATCGAGGGAAGCAGCCCCCGTTCCGGCGGGCCGAGGCTCAGTGGCGCAAGACTCAGTGCTCCTCGAAGAGGCTCGTCACCGAACCGTCCTCGAAGACCTCGCGCACCGCGCGGGCGATCGTCGGCGCGATCGAGAGCACCGTGATCTTGTCCAGGTCCAGTGCGCTGGGAACCGGCAGCGTGTCCGTGAAGACGAACTCGCTGACCTTGGAGTTCTTCAGGCGGTCCGCGGCCGGGCCCGACAGGATGCCGTGCGTGGCGGTCACGATGACGTCCTCGGCGCCGTGCGCGAACAGGGCGTCGGCGGCGGCGCAGATCGTGCCGCCGGTGTCGACCATGTCGTCGACGAGGACGCAGACGCGGCCCTTCACGTCACCGACGACCTCGTGCACGGTGACCTGGTTGGCGACGTCCTTGTCGCGGCGCTTGTGCACGATCGCCAGCGGGGCGTCCAGGCGGTCGCACCAGCGGTCGGCGACCCGCACCCGGCCCGCGTCCGGGGACACGACCGTCAGCTTCTCGCGGTCGACCTTGCCGCCCACGTAGTCGGCCAGCACCGGCAGCGCCGACAGGTGGTCCACCGGGCCGTCGAAGAAGCCCTGGATCTGGTCGGTGTGCAGGTCCACGGTCAGGATGCGGTCCGCGCCCGAGGTCTTCAGCAGGTCCGCCACCAGGCGCGCCGAGATCGGCTCGCGACCGCGGTGCTTCTTGTCCTGACGGGCGTAGCCGTACGACGGGATGATCACGGTGATGCTCCGGGCCGAAGCCCGCTTCAGAGCATCGATCATGATCAACTGTTCCATGATCCACTTGTTGATCGGGGCCGTGTGGCTCTGGATCAGGAAGCAGTCCGCGCCGCGCGCCGACTCCTGGAAGCGGACGTAGATCTCACCGTTGGCGAAGTCGAACACCTTGGTGGGAACGAGACCGACTCCCAACTGGTGTGCGACCTCCTCGGCCAGCTCGGGGTGGGCGCGGCCGGAGAAGAGCATCAGCTTCTTCTCGCCGGTCGTCTTGATCCCGGTCACAGCACTGTCTCCTCAGACGTGTTCTCTGGCCGCGATCCCGCGCTCCCGTGCGCGTGTGCGAACCAGCCGAATTTGTGTGCACGTATCACGGTACGCCGAGTTCGACGTACCTGTTTCCGGTCAGCTTTCGCCGGCGGATCCCTCCGGGGTGACCGCGGCGGCCTGCGCGGCAGCGCTTCCGGGCCGCTTCCGGGCCACCCAACCCTCGATATTCCGCTGCTGGCCCCGGGCCACGGCCAGTGCGCCGGCCGGGACGTCCTTCGTGATCACGGACCCGGCGGCGGTGTAGGCGCCGTCCCCGATGGTGACGGGAGCCACAAACATGTTGTCCGAGCCCGTCTTGCAGTGGGACCCGATCGTGGTGTGGTGCTTCGCCTCGCCGTCGTAGTTCACGAAGACGCTCGCCGCGCCGATGTTCGTGTACTCGCCGATGGTCGCGTCGCCCACGTACGACAGGTGGGGGACCTTGGTGCCCTCGCCGATCGTCGCGTTCTTCATCTCCACGTACGTACCGGCCTTGGCCTTCTTGCCGAGGTTCGTCCCCGGCCGCAGGTACGCGTACGGCCCCACGGAGGCGTTCTCGCCGATCACCGCGGAGACGGCCACCGCGTTGTCCACCCGGGCGCCCTTGCCGACCGTGGTGTCCTGCAGGCGCGTGTTCGGGCCGACCTCGGCGTCCTCCCCGATGTGGGTGGCGCCGAGCAGCTGCGTACCCGGGTGGACCACCGCGTCCGGCTCGAAGGTCACGGTGACGTCCAGGATGACGGAGGCGGGGTCCACGACCGTCACGCCGGCCATCATGGCCCGCTCCAGCAGCCGCTGGTTCATCAGGGCCCGGGCCTCGGCCAGCTGCACCCGGTTGTTGATGCCGAGGATCTCGCGGTGGTCACCGGCGACGGAGGCGCCCACCCGGTGGCCGGCCTCGCGCAGGATCGAGAGGACGTCGGTGAGGTACTCCTCGCCCTGGCTGTTGTCCGTCCGGAGCTGGTTGATCGCCGAGGCGAGCAGCTTGCCGTCGAAGGCGAACACACCGGAGTTGATCTCACGGATCGCGAGCTGCGCCGCGGAGGCGTCCTTGTGCTCGACGATCGCGGTCACGGCACCGGACGCGTCGCGCACGATCCGGCCGTATCCGGTGGAGTCCGGCACCTCGGCGGTCAGCACGGTCACGGCGTTCCCGTCGGCGGCGTGCGTGTCGGCCAGCGCCCGCAGCGTCTCCCCGGACAGCAGCGGAGTGTCCCCGCACACGACCACCACGGTCCCGTCGGGTGCCTGCCCCAACTCGGCCAGGGCGATCCGCACCGCGTGCCCGGTCCCGTTCTGCTCTTCCTGGACGGCGGTCCGGGTCCCGGCGTAGTGCTCCTCCAGGTGGCCCCGCACCTGCTCCCGGGCGTGCCCGACGACCACGACGAGGTGCTCGGGCGTCAGCTCCTGAGCGGCGGACACGACGTGCCCGACGAGCGACCGTCCGGCGATCTGGTGCAGGACCTTGGGGGTCTTCGACTTCATGCGGGTGCCCTCACCCGCTGCGAGGACGACGACGGCTGCCAAGGGGGTCCCCCCTGTTCGAGCGGAGCCGAGATCTTGGGGGCGGATGGCGCTCACGGGAATGCCCTTCGGCTTTGGGTGGTGGACCCACGAAGGATACCGGGGGGCAGGAAGGCGGACATGAGTGCGGGTCCTGACCTGCGTGGTCAGGACCCGAACGGAAGCGTGGTGCGCCGTGGCTCCCCCGCAAGGATTCGAACCTTGTCCTGCTGGTACCAAAAACCAGTGTGCTGCCAGTTACACCACGGGGGACAGCGCCTCAGACCATACCGGAGACGGGTCTTCGTCCGGGACAAGATCCCGATTAGTCGTCCGACGATCCGTGGAGCGGCACCGACCTCCCGGCCGCTCCCGCCGGTGCGGACCGCTCGGCCGCTCCCGGGGGCGCCCCCTCCGGGCCCCCGGGGGCTTCTTCGAGGGCGTGCGTCGTCGACGGGCGCCGCCCGTAGGGTGGTGGGCATGACCACAACGGGGGCAGACCGGGGCGCCGAGGGCGTCGCACGCTGGTGGTGGTGGGGGAGACGACGGAGCGCCGTCCTCGACGTGGCGCTCGCCCTGGTGTCCGCACTGGAGTGCGCGGGCGAGGGGGTCGGCTTCGCCGAGAAGGGCGCGATGCCCGCGCCCGTCGGGGTGGTGTTCGGGCTGCTCGTCGGGTCCGTGCTGCTCGTGCGGCGGCGCTGGCCCATCGTCGTCGTGCTCGTGTCGATCGCCGTGGCACCCGCCGAGATGGGTTTCCTCATGGGGATCGTCGGGCTGTACTCGCTCGCCGCCTCCGAGGTGCCCCGGCGGATCACGGCCGTGCTCGCCGGGATGTCCACGCTCGCCGTCTTCGTCGTGACGTTCGTGCGGATGCGGCAGGACGTCGCCCAGGTCGACGGCGGCCCGCCGGACATCGATCCGAGCGGTTGGTACGTGCCGAGCATCGCGCTCTTCGTCACGCTCGGACTGAACGCGCCGCCCGTGCTCTTCGGCCTCTACATCGGTGCCCGGCGCCGCCTCATGGAGAGCCTGCGCGAGCGCGCGGACTCGCTGGAACAGGAGCTGTCGCTCCTCGCCGACCGGGCCGAACAGCGCGCGCAGTGGGCCCGCCAGGAGGAGCGGACGCGGATCGCGCGCGAGATGCACGACGTGGTCGCGCACCGGGTGTCGCTGATGGTGGTGCACGCGGCGGCGCTGCAGGCGGTGGCGTTGAAGGACCCGCAGAAGGCGGTGAAGAACGCGGCGCTCGTCGGCGACATGGGTCGCCAGGCCCTGACCGAGCTGCGCGAGATGTTGGGGGTGCTCCGGGAGGGGACCGCTCCGGTGGCGCCCGCCGCGGTGCCCCTGGCCGCCGTGGGGCGGGCCGCCGCGGCCGCCGCGGAGGCCGCCGCCGACGACGGCCCGTGCTTGGACGCGCTGGAGGGCCTGTGCGAGCAGTCGCGGCTCGCCGGAGCGGCCGTGGAGCTCGTGGTGATCGGAGAGTCGCGCAGCTACGGCCCCGATGTGGAGCGCACGGCGTACCGGGTGGTGCAGGAGGCGCTGACGAACGTCCACAAGCACGCGGCGGGCGCGGAGGTCGTGGTGCGTCTGGCGCACCGGGACGCCGAGGTCGCGATGCAGGTGGAGAACGGCCCCTCGGACGCCGCGGTGGCCGACGTGGGGCTGCCGAGCGGCGGGAACGGACTGGTCGGGATGCGGGAGCGGGTGGTCCGGCTCGGGGGCGCCTTCGTGTCCGGTCCGACCGAAGCGGGGGGCTTCAAGGTGTCGGCGGTCCTGCCGGCGGGCGAGCACCGCGCTCCGTGAGGCCCGCCCGTGTCCTGCCGGCGGGCGAGCACCGTGCCCCGTGACGCCCGCGGTTCCCCGTGACGCCTGCCCGCGGTCCTGCCGGCGGGCGAGCACCGTACCCGCGGTGCGGTCGGTCCCGTTGCCGTCCCGGCCCTAACCGGTCGTGAGGCGGATCGGCTGGGCGCCCGTGACCAGGGTCGACAGCGCCGCGTCGATGTCCTTGCCGAGGTACCAGTCGCCCGCGTGGTCGAGGCTGTAGACCCGGCCCTCCACGTCCATGGCGAGGACGGCCTGATGCTCCCCCTCCTCGCCCAGCGGTGCGAGCTCGGTGTCCAGGGCGCGGCCGAGGTCGGCGAGGGTCCGGGAGAGGTGGAGCCCGGCGAGCGGGTCGAAGCGGACGGCGGCGGGCGCTATCTGTCGGCCGTGGCCGGGCGCGGCGATCCGCAGCCCGCCGAACTCGGCCCAGGCCTCCACGGCGGCGGGGAAGACGCTGTGCTGGTGGCCGGCGGGGGAGATGTGGGCGCGCAGGGCGTCGGCCCACTCTTCGGCGAGCTTGATGTCCCAGCGGCCGGGTTGCCAGCCGGCCTCGCGGAGGGCCGCGTCGACGTTCACCGGGAAACGGGTGGTGCTGAGGTGGTCGGGCATGGAGGTGCGGTCAGCCGTTCTCGACAGGCGTGGTGGGGTCGACGGTGCGGACACCGAAGTGGGCGAGCATCGCCGTACAGGACCGGCAGGGTGCCACGTAGCTGCCGTGGAGCGGGTCGCCGTCCTCCCGGATGCGCCGGGCGGTGAGCTTGGCGTGCTTGAGGGAGCGACGGGCTTCCCCGTGGGTGAGTGGTTTGCGCTGGGCGCGCTTGGAGCGCCCGCCCTCGGCGGCGGCGAGGTGCCGGGAGAGCAGGATCGCCTCGGGACACCGCCCGGTGAAGCGCTCCCGCTGACTGCTGGTCAGGGTGTCCAGGAAGTCCTGGACGAGTGCGTGCAGCACGGGGGGCCGGTCGCCGCGGCCCGCGGTGCACGTGAGGGTCTCGCCGCGGACGGAGAGGGCGGCTCCGACAGTGGGAAGGATTCCGTCGCGGCGGTGACGCAGCAGAGGCGCATGAGTGGTCTCGGCGCTGCTGCTCCAATTGAGGCGTGGGTCACCCTGTGTGGGCGTCGTGGTTGCGTGCATGGTGCTGGTCTTCCCCTCCTGCAATCCCCCGAGTTGCGTGGACAGCCTGCCAAATAGGGAGCCATATGGGGAAGCTGGGGCGCCGAAACCGCGCTCCGGTGTGTCGGAATCATGGTGCAGTCGTCATGGGTTCGTGACAGACGGTCACGCTCGGTGAGTGCTGCATCGGGCCCGATCCGGCCCCTTGTGGCAGCGCATAGGCTGTGCCCAGCCGGGCTGCGCGGAAGCAGCCGGTAGGAGCAGTCAGCGACGCCAGCAGGGGGCAACCGCCATGACGACAGGTCGGCTCGGGCAGGACACCGCGCCACCGAACGCGGCCTACGCCGGGCAGGTCGTGCACTTCCCGGACCCGGTCCGGGCGGCCCGTCACCCCCGGGGGGTGCGGGTGGACGAGCACGGCTACCCGGACTTCTCGCCGTATGCGCGCGCGGCGGCGGAGATCGCCGATCCGCCGGCGGGCTTCGGCGTCGACGAGCTGCGTCTGACGGACTACGTGTCGGCGAACGCCGCGATGGCGGCGACCGGACACGAGCTGTGGGACACGATCCCGTCGGTGGCGACCCCGCACGGTTGGACCTGGCACCACGTCGCGCGTTCGCGACGGATGGAGCTGGTCCCGGTCGAGGTGAAGGCCCTGCTGCGCCACCACGGCGGGGTGGCGACGGCCGCCGTGGACCAGGCGAAGCAGGGCACGCGCCCGCTGCAGGAGACCCGGCCGGCGCACTTCGGACTGCCGAAGGGCGCGGTCTCGGTGTCGGAGCTCCAGCTCCAGGGGGTCGAGGAGGACCTCGGCTACCGGCTGCCGGGGGCGTACCGCTCCTTCCTGAAGGCGGCGGGCGGCTGCGCCCCGGTGGGGGCGGCGCTCGATGCGGAGCTCGGGCTCCTGGTCGACCAGCCGTTCTTCACGGTGCGGGAAGAGGCGGGCGTCAACGACCTGGTCTACGTCAACAAGTGCCTCCGGGACCACCTGACGAAGGACTACCTGGGCGTCGCGTTCGTCCAGGGCGGTCTGGTCGCGCTGAAGGTGAAGGGCGCGGCGGTCGGATCGGTGTGGTTCTGCGCGTACGACGACGCCAGGGACTCCGGTGAGGCGGCGGCCGGTTGGACGGTGCACGAGCGGGTGGAGCGACTGCTCCGGCCCTGCGGCGCCGACTTCGACGTGTTCCTCCAGCGACTCGCGGGCAATCCGCCGGAGTTGGAGACGGTGGCGAACCTGATGGTGGACGGCGGCTTCGCGCGTGCCGTGCCCGTGGTCCCGGTGGGGGAGTGAGCTGGCTGTGGTGACGTTCGCACAGGCGCAGGAGCGCGCCGAGGAATGGATCAACGGCGACCTGCCGTCGTACCAGCACCGCGAGGTGCGGGTGCGGGAGTTCGAGCTGGGGTTCGTGGTGTGGGCGGAGGACCGCGAGGGCGGTCCGACCTCGGACGGCGGACGCCAGCGACTGGTGATCGCGCGGGACAGCGGTGAGGCCACCCTCTGGCCCGGGCTGCCGGTGGGCGAGGTGATCCGGCGGTACGAGGAGGAGTACGGCGCGACGGACGGGATTCCGGCGCAGGCGGCCGTGCCGGCGGCCCGGATCGACCTGAACCAGACCTCGTTCCTGCTGAGCCCCCCGGAGTGGCTGCAGGACGCGGCGGACAAGATCGGGCTGCCGAGGGAGGAGTCGCACGCCTCGCAGGAGAGCGCGAGCACGCTGCCGCCCGCGGACGACTCCTCGGACGCGACCGTCGCGGGGGAGGCGGGACCCTCGGCCTCGGTGGCCTCCTCTGCTTCGCTGGCGTCCTCGACCGTGGACGCGCCCCCGGACGGGGCGACCGGCCCGGTCCCCGGGGCGGTCACCGTCCCGCGGCCGGCCGCCGAGCGGGACGGCTCCGCCGAGCCGCCCGCCGGGGCGGACGGGCCCGAGCACGAACCGACGGCGATGGACGGCGTCCCGGCGTCCGCACCCGCTCCGACTGCGCCTCCGGCGGCGCCCGTGTCGCCCGCTCCTCCGGCCGCCGCGCCTCCTGCGCCCGCTTCCGACAGCCCGTGGGCGGATGCCAACGCGAGTTCCGGCGGCGCGAACGGTGCGGTGCCGCTGCCCGAAACCGTCTTCGCCCCGCCGCTGTCGGGAACGGACGACGAGGACACCCCGGCGCCGGTGGTGGGCGCCGACGCGCCGACCGCCCTGATGAAGGGGGGCAGCGCACTGCCTCCGACCGCGGTCGCTCCCCGGCTCGATCCGGCCGCGCCGGCACCGGGTGCCGCTCCGTCCCCCCAGCCGTCGCCCGGCCAAACGGGGGCGGGCGCACCGCCCCCTCCGCCGCCCGTGCCCTCGACGCCGGGCGCGCGGGACATCGCGGACGCCGCGACCAGCAAGGCGGCCCTGTCGCCGAAGGCCGGGCGCGGCCCCACGCCCACGCCCCCGCCCCCGCCGGGCGCCCCGGGGGTGCCCGGCGCGTCGTCGGGGGCGGGAGCGCACGTCCCCACCCAGGTGGTGCCGCAGTCCGGGCCCGAGGGACCCCGGCCGCCCGCCCGGCCGGGCCCGCCGCCCCCGCCGGGGCCGGTGACGCCGCCCCAGCCGGTGCACCACGCGGCGACGGTGCTGGCGCACCCGAACCAGGGCGGCCTCGGCACGCCGCCCCCGCCGCCGGGCGCACCCGGCACGCCGCCCCCGCCGCCGGGCGCACCCGGCACGCCTCCGGGCGGTGTCGCGCACGCGGCGACGATGCTGGCGCACCCCGGTCCGGGGACCCCGCCGCCCCCGCCGGCTCCGGCACCGCCCTTGTCCGGCGGGCACACGCCTCCCCCGGCCCCCGGTCCGGTTCCCGGGGCGTACGGCTATCCGCAGTCGTCGGGACAGCCGATGGTCGGCCCCGGCTACCAGGCGGTGCTGCGCTACCGGGCGCCCGACGGCTCGGAGGCGCAGATCATCCGGCGTTCGGCGCCGGGCACCCCGCACCCGGAGTGGCAGATCCTGCACGAGCTGAGGGCGATGAACGTGCCGCCCCAGCAGGTGCTGGAACTGCACACGGAGCTGGAGTCCTGTGAGCTGCCGGGCGGTTACTGCGCGCGGATGATCCGGGAGACCTGGCCGCAGGCCCGGATCACCAGCATCGCCCCGTACGGCCGTGACCATGCGGGGCGACAGCAGGGCATGAGGCAACTCCTCACGCATCAGGGCGAGTTGCATCAGGTAGCGGACGGTCCGGCACGTCCGGCCCCGGTACGGGCGCCGCTGCCGCAGGTGCAGCCGGCGCCGCCGATCCCGCCGGAGGGGGTCGCACAGGAACTCGCCGGCGCCTTCGGCCCGGGGATCCTCCGGTTCGACCAGCGGGCGGTGTCCCGCCAGGGCGTGCCGGACATCGTGGCGCGCACCCTGGTGTGGGCGGGGCTCCCGGCGGACTTCGGGCCGTTCTTCTGGGCCCAGCCGGCGGTGCCGGTGGTCCCGACCTTGGCCGAGTTGGCGGGGCAGCGGCAGGTTCCGGCGGCGCCGGACGCCAGCTCGTACCTGGTGCTCGGTTCGGACTTCGGGCGGGCGATCTGCGTCCAGTACGGGACGGCGCACATCGTGGCGGTGCCGGTGGAGGCCGGCCCGGGCGGGCAGTCGGTGCCGCCGCAGTTCGTGAACACGGGGCTGCCGGAGTTCACGCGGTCGATGGCGCTGCTCGGTCGGATGTGGCGGCTGCGCTTCGGGCTGAACCCGGAGCAGGCGGGCCGCTGGACGGTCGACTTCCAGGCGCAGCTGGCGATGTTGGATCCGGCCGCGCTGTCCTCTCCGGAGAACTGGTGGTCGGTGCTGCTGGAGCAGATGTGGGACGGCCTGTTGTAGGTCGCCAGGAGATCGCCGTGTGACCGCATGGCCGTAGATGGATCGAATGTGATGAAAGGCGCTCGACGTGTTCGCACGTAGGGCGCCTTTTGTCCGTTCCGATGCCGCATCCTGTACGGGTCGGACCGTATGACGGAAAGGGCGGCGGAGATGGTCTTCACAGGCGGGCGGGGGCGCGGGTACCGCCCCGAGCAGGTCGACCGTCATCTCGCCGCCCTCTCGGAGGAACGGGACGCCGCCTGGGAGCGGGTGGCTCGGCTCACGGCCCTCGCGAAGGAGAAGGAGGCCGAGGCGGCGTCGCTGCGCGAGCGGGTCGCCTCCCTCGCACCGCAACGGTACGAGTCCTTGGGCGAGGCCGCGCAGAAGATCCTGGAACTCGCCGAGCGGGAGGACGAGAAGCTCGTCCGGGCGGCCGAGGCCGAGGCGCAGGCCCTCGCGGAGGAGGCGGGCACGGCGGCCCGGGAGGCCGCGGAGTCGGCGCGGGCCCACGCGGAGCAGGTCCGGGCGACGGCCGAGGCGGAGGCCCGCGCGACCCTGGAAGCGGCCGGGGAACGGGCCGAGACGATGTCCACGATCGCGCGGCAGGACGCGGAGGGGGCCCGGGCCGCGGCCCGGGAGGCCTTCGAGCGGACCGAGCGGCGCGCGGAGGAACTGCGGGCGGAGCAGCGCGCGGAGCAGAAGGCGGTGCGGGAGGAGGCCGAGCGCACGGCCGAGACCGCGGCGGCGGCCCTGGACGCCCGCCACCAGGAACTGTTCGAGGCGGCCGAGGCCCGGCTCGCGGAGGCGCAGAAGGCCCTGGCGAAGACCGAGGAGCAGGCCCGGCACGGCCAGCAGGACGCGGAGGCCCGCGCGGAGGAGGTCCTCGCCGGGGCGCGGGTGAAGGGGGAGCGGATCGAGCGCGAGACGGAACGGGTGCTGCGGGAGCACGGCGAGGCGCGGGACGAGATCCACTCCCACATGGACCACATCCGCAGCTCCCTCGGCGCGTTGACGGGGCGCGTGGCAGAGCCCGGGCCCGAACGGGGCGGGAACCAGGCAGGTTCGGCCGGTTCGGCGGGGCATGGCGACGCGGCGGACCGGGACGGCTCCGGGGACGCTGCGTAGCCCCCGTGCCCCGGTGCCCGGCCGCATGCGCGGTGGTGTCGCGGGCCCCTGGCCTCCGTACGACGACGGAGCGGCGGCCCCCCTCCTCTCAGCCGCCCTCCGCGGGAGCTCCCTCAGGGGACCTCGCCGCCCGCGGCAAGGGCGACGGCACGTTCGCCACCCGGACCGGGACCGGCGTCTGGAACGGGTTTCACTACCTCGTCGGAGTCGGCGGCGCAACGGTGGCGGGCCCGGGCGGCTGGTCGGCCCCCTTCGAGCGCGGCGTGCCGGTGCCCCTGCCCCCAGAGCCCTGACTGCACGGCATTGGTACTAGCCCTTCACCGTGCGGAAACCGAGTTCGTAGTCCTCTCCGTACCGCATGTCGGCGTCCGGGCTGAGGTCCAGGCGGCCGTTATTGCGCAAGCAGGTCCAGGTGAAGGTGTTGGGGAACTTGTCGAGGAAGCTTTGGATCTGGGCCGGGATGCTCGTCGTGCACGAGTCGCCGGCGGTGACGGCCAGGGGGCCGATGGCGACCCGGCTGCCCTCGAACACCGCGCGGCCGGAGAGTTTGCGACAGCCGGTTCCGCCCTCGATCGTGCCGTCGGGGCGGAACCGCAACCAGGGCGCTTCGGAGGCCGGCCAGTCCGAGTACCACTCGCCGTTGTAGTTCGCGATGTGGTCCAGCAGGTAGCGCCTGCCGAACATGCTCCGGACCCGGCTCATCCGGATGAAGATCTGGTTGCCCTGCTCGTTCTTGAGGCCCATGACCTCGTTGTCGTAGCGGAGCGCGAGCTTTCCCGTGAAGGACTCCTGGAGCCGGCCCCGGAACTCCTCCTCTTCCGCATCGCACCCCCGACCTGGAGAAGTGCTCCGGCGGCTAGGCGCGAACGGGTGCTTGGCCGGCTCCACGGTGAGGTGGTCCTGCGACACCACGGCCGGACGCGCCGACGGGTGGCAGCCGTCGCTGGCCCAGATGATGCCGTCGGGGCCGAACTCCAGCCAGGCGGCACCGTTCTGCGGCGCCGCGATCTCGCGTCCGTCGACCCTCAGCCCCTCGATGGTCCAGCGCTCTCCCAGGAGCATGCCCCCGGGTGGGTCCGGAATCTCGCCCCAGGAGGCGCCGGGGAGCGGCTCGCCGGCGCCACCGGTCCGGGACGGGGCCTGCGTACACCCTCCGGTTGTGAGCAGGGCGACGCACAGGACCGCAGCGAGGAGGGCTCTTCGCTGGCTCCGGGTCTGGCTCCGGGTCTGGTTCCGCATATGAGGTCAGACCCGCGACAGTGGCTCACAGTTGTACGAGCACCCGGATTGCGGGCACATGGCCGGACGGTGCGGACTGGGGCCCGAGCGAGAGCAGCGGGATGCCCCGCCTTGTGCGAGTCTCAGCTGCGGCGGACGTTCGGCCCGTCTGCCGCAGCGAAGCCCGCCGAAATCCTGCCGGGGAAGCATCCGACCGCAGTGCGGAACCCGTCGGCGCCCGGTGGAGTCCGGCAACCAGTGCCCACACAACCTGCCGGGAACGGGCGTGCAGGAAGCCGATGGCGCGGGAATACCGTGGGGCGCGATACGAGGTCTTCGCCGATCGGGGCGGATGCACGGCGAAGGGAGGGGCACGGTGTTCGCAGTGGCTTGGGGGGTTTACATGACGGCCTTGGGCTGGATCGTGGTGACTGATGTCCGAGGAGCCGCCCACCGCTTCCACGACTTTTCCCGCGCCTTCAGGCCGTCCGGCAGCGCCAGTGCGCGGTTGGTGAGCGTCGGCTTCTTGCGCGTGATGGCCGGGGTGTTCGCCCTGATCGGTCCCGTCGTCCTGGTCCACGGACTCGTGGGACTCTGGCACGGTGAGGCGGGGGTGCCCATGTTGCCTCGGCTTCCCCCGTTGTTCGTCGCGGCGCAGGTGGCCGTCTTCGGGATCTTCTTCTGGAGGGTCTGGCGGCGCTCCGGCGTGCTGCGCCGTGAGTGGGACGGCGGCAGTGGTCCGCAGCGTGCGGTGGCCGTCGGCCTCACGGCATCGATGATCGTCCTCGTCGCGACGTTGGGCTTCGGTTGGTGGGCTTGGGCGATGGTCAGTGGGTTTGTGACCGGCCTGTGCGGGATCGCCCTGTTGCTGTGCGGTCGACCGGTCGGCCCGTCGACCGGTTGACCGGCTTCCGCGGACCTGTCGGACCCCTTGCCGGAGCGACCGGTTCGGTGGCGGCCGGCGCAGTCGCCCCGTAGCGGTCAGTCGTCGCCCCCCGCCGCCTCCTTCAGGACCGGGAAGCGGCGCGGGGCCAGCGTGAGCAGGACCAGGAGGGCGAGGGCCGCCGCGCCGGCCGCCCCCAGGTAGACCCAGTCCACCGCCGCGTCGACCGCCCGGCGGATCCGGTCGGTCGTGTTCAGGGAGCGGGCCAGTGCGTCGAGGTCCGTGTCGGGGCCGAGGCGGGCGGCGAGGACGCCGTTGGCGACGGCGCCGAAGAGTGCGGCGCCGATGCTCTGGCCGACCTGGCGGCAGAAGAGGACGGAGGCGGTGGTGGTGCCGCGCTCCTCGTACGGCACCGTCGACTGCACGCCCACCACCAGGGGCAGTTGGAAGAGGCCGAGGGCCGCCCCGAGGAGCAGCATCAGCAGGGTGGGCTGCCAGGCCTCGCCGGGGAACGGCAGCAGCGGGAACGCGAGCAGCAGGAGCAGCGCGAGCGAGATGCCGAGGACCGCGGTGAGGCGGAAGCCGATGCGCCCGTAGACCCGGTTGGCGAACGCCGCGCTGATGGGCCAGCTCACCGTCCAGGAGGAGAGGACGAAGCCGGCGGCGATCGGGCCGAGCCCCAGCACGGACTGGGCGTAGGTCGGCAGGAAGGCGGTCGGGGCGACCATGAGCAGGCCGAGGGCGCCGAGCGAGAGGTTGACCGCGGCGATCGTGCGGCGGCGCCAGACCCAACCGGGGATGATCGGTTCGGCCGCGCGCCGTTCGACGAGGACGGTGAGCGCGGCGAGGACGGCGGCGCCCCCGAAGAGGCCGAGGGACGGGGCGGAGAGCCAGGGCCAGGCGACGCCCGCCTGGACGAGTGCGGTGATCAGCAGGGCTCCGGTGGCGAAGACGCCGAGGGCGCCGGCCCAGTCGACGCGGACGCGTGCGCGGGGGGTCGCGCGGGCCGGTTCGACCAGGTGGCGGCCGATCAGCCAGAGGGCGAGCAGCCCCACGGGCAGATTGATGAGGAAGATCCAGCGCCAGTCGGCGTAGCCGGCGAGCAGACCGCCGACGGCCGGGCCCGCGACGGAGGAGGCGGCCCAGACGGAGGAGAGCCGGGCCTGGATCTTGGGGCGTTCCTTCAGGGGGTAGAGGTCGGCGGCGAGGGTCTGGACGGTGCCCTGGAGGGCGCCGCCGCCGAGCCCCTGGACGATGCGGAAGGCGATGAGGGACGCCATGCTCCACGCCGTGGCGCAGAGCAGCGAGCCGAGGAGGAAGAGGGCGGTTCCGGCGATGAGGACCGGCTTGCGGCCGAAGGTGTCGCTGAGCTTCCCGTACACGGGCAGGGCGACGGTCACGGCGAGCAGGTAGCCGGAGAACAGCCAGGAGAAGACGGAGAGTCCACCGAGGTCGCCGACGATCTGGGGAACGGCGGTGGAGACGACGGTGCCGTCGAGGGCGGCGAGCCCCATGGCGAGCATGAGCGCGGCGACGACGGGGCCGCGGCGATCGGCGGTGGGAGCGGCTTCCCGGTCGGCCGCGGCCCCGGTCGTCAACGGATCGGTCACCGCGCACCGTTCCTTTCTTCGTACACCTAAATGTGTGCGGTCAGGGTCTCACTCGGTCCGGGGGCGGAGGAACCCCTAAGGGCGTCTCCCCCATGTGATCCAGGGGCCGTTCGTACCGGCGGAGGAGGAGAAGTGCCATGTCCGCTTCATACCGTGAACGTACCGACCACCCAGCGCCGCAAGGAGAGAACCGTGACATCGGCTGTGACCACCCCTCGGCACGGGGGCGAAGAGGGAAGCGCGGCGCACGGCGCCTCGGCGAGGGGTGACGGCCGGGCGACCGGGGGGCGTACGGCCGTCGCCGCACGGGCCCGCGGCGTCGTCAAGGCGTACGGCACGGGGGAGACCCGTGTCCTCGCGCTGGACTCCGTCGACGTGGACATCGCCCGCGGCCGGTTCACCGCGATCATGGGGCCCTCGGGCTCCGGCAAGTCGACCCTGATGCACTGCCTCGCCGGGCTCGACGCCGTCACCGGCGGGCAGATCTTCCTCGACGACACCGAGATCACCGGCCTCAAGGACAAGAAGCTCACCCGGCTGCGCCGGGACCGGATCGGCTTCATCTTCCAGGCGTTCAACCTGCTGCCCACCCTGAACGCCTTCGAGAACATCACGCTGCCGATGGACATCGCGGGCCGCAAGCCCGACCCCGAGTGGCTCCGCCGGGTCATCGACACCGTCGGCCTCTCCGACCGCCTCAAGCACCGGCCGAACCAGCTCTCCGGCGGTCAGCAACAGCGGGTGGCCGTGGCCCGTGCGCTCGCCGCCCGGCCCGAGATCATCTTCGGGGACGAGCCGACCGGAAACCTCGACTCCAGGGCCGGTGCGGAGGTGCTCGGCTTCCTCCGCACCTCCGTGGACGAGTTGGGCCAGACGATCGTCATGGTCACCCACGACCCCGTCGCCGCTTCCTATGCGGACCGCGTGATCTTCCTCGCCGACGGGCGGATCGTCGACGAGATGGAGCGGCCCACGGCCGACGCCGTGCTCGACCGCATGCGCCGCTTCTCCACCGGCGGCGCACCGGCTTCCGAGGTCGACGCCTCCGGGCGGGCGTCATGACCGTCCTCAAGACCTCGCTGCGCAACTTCCTCGCGCACAAGGGGCGGATGGCGCTCTCGGCCGTCGCGGTCCTGCTCTCGGTCGCCTTCGTCAGTGGGACGCTCGTCTTCACCGACACGATGAACACGACCTTCGACAAGCTCTTCGCGTCCACCGCCTCCGACGTCACCGTCAGCCCGAAGGGGGGCGACCCCTCCGGCGGCACCCCGGCCACCGGGCGCCCCGAGGCCTTCGCGGCCTCCGTACTGGAACGGGTCAAGGGCGCCGAGGGCGTCAAGGAGGCACAGGGCTCGGTCGCATCGACGGGCGTCACCGTCGTCAACGCGCAGAACGAGAACGTCGGACCGACCGGTGGCGCTCCGACCGTCGCCGTCAACTGGACTCCGAACGAGCTGCGTTCGGTGGAGCTGGTCTCCGGCCACGAGCCGCGCGGCCCCACCGACGTCGTCGTCGACGCCTCCACCGCCGAGAAGCACGGCCTGGAGCTCGGCGACACGCTGCGGACCATCGCCGTCACCGGTGACTTCACCGCGAAGATCTCCGGCATCGTCGACTTCAAGGTCACCAACCCCGGCGCCACCGTCGTCTACTTCGACACCGCCACCGCACAGCGCGAACTCCTCGGCGAAGAAGGCTTGTTCACCCAGATCTCGGTCGATGCGCAGCCCGGCGTCACCGACGAGGCCCTGAAGGCGAACGTCGCCGCGGCCCTCGGCGACGGCTACAAGCTGCAGACGGCCGAGGAGGCCGCCGACGCCGGTCGCGAGGAGGTCGCCGGCTTCCTCAACGTCATGAAGTACGCGATGCTCGGCTTCGCCGGAATCGCCTTCCTCGTCGGCATCTTCCTCATCGTCAACACCTTCTCCATGCTGGTCGCCCAGCGCACCCGGGAGATCGGCCTCCTGCGGGCCATCGGATCGAGCCGCGAACAGGTGAACCGCTCCGTCCTCATCGAGGCGTTCCTCCTCGGCCTCGTCGGCTCCGTCACCGGTGTCGCCGCCGGGGTCGGCCTCGCCGTCGGACTGATGAAGCTCATGTCCGCGGTGGGCATGGAACTCTCCACCCGTGACCTCACCGTGGCCTGGACGACCCCGGCCGTCGGCCTCGCCCTCGGCATCGTCGTGACCGTCCTCGCCGCCTACGTCCCGGCCCGCCGCGCCGCCAGGATCTCCCCCATGGCCGCCCTCCGCGACGCGGGCACCTCCGCGGACGGCAGCACCGGTCGGGGACGGCTCGGGGTGGGGCTCGCCCTCACCGGCGCCGGAGCGGCGGCCCTGATCGTGGCGGCCCGCGCCACGGAGGCCAAGCCCGGTTCCCTCTGGCTCGGCGCCGGCGTCGTCCTCTCCCTCCTCGGGCTCATCGTCATCGGACCGTTCCTCGCCGGCGGGGTCGTGCGGGCCCTCGGCGTCGTCGTCCTGCGGATCTTCGGCCCCGTCGGCCGGATGGCCGAGCGGAACGCGCTGCGCAACCCGCGCCGCACCGGTGCCACCGCCGCCGCCCTGATGATCGGCCTGGCGCTCGTCGCCTGCCTCTCCGTGGTGGGCTCCTCCATGGTCGCCTCGGCCACCGAGGAACTGGACCGTTCCGTCGGCGCCGACTTCATCGTCCGGTCGCGCACCGGGCAGCCGATCGTGCCGCAGGCCCAGGCGGCGATGGAGAAGGCCCCCGGCCTGGACCACGTCACCGAGTACAAGGACCTCGAAGTCGAGGTCACCGACCCGCACGGCAAGGACGCCACGGTCGAACTGGTCGCCACCGACCCGACGTACGTGAAGGACCTGCGCCGCGAGACCACCGCCGGCACCCTCAGCGACGCCTACGGCGAGGACGCCGTGTCCGTCGGCAGCGACTACGCGGCCGAGCACGACGTGAAGGTCGGCGACGTCCTGACCGTCGCCTTCAAGGGCGGCGAGGCGGCGGAGCTCACGGTCGCGGCGATCACCGCGGACACCGGCGACATCGACAAGGGGGCGATGTACGCGAACGTCACCACCGTCGCCCGCTACCTCCCCGCCGAACGGATGCCGCACAGCGTGCTCGTCCTCGCCGGTGCCGTGGACGGCCAGGAGGACCAGGCCTACCAGGCCCTCAAGGACGCGCTCGCGCCGTACCCGCAGTACGCGGTGAGCAACCAGGCCGACTACAAGACGGAACTGCGCAACCAGGTCGGCCAGTTGCTCAACATCGTGTACGGGCTCCTCGCCCTCGCGATCGTCGTCGCCGTCCTCGGCGTCGTGAACACGCTGGCCCTGTCGGTGGTCGAACGGACCCGGGAGATCGGCCTGCTCCGGGCGATCGGGCTCTCCCGCCGCCAACTGCGCCGCATGATCCGCCTGGAGTCCGTGGTCATCGCCCTGTTCGGAGCGCTCCTCGGCCTCGGCCTGGGCATGGGCTGGGGCACCTCCGCCCAGAAGCTCCTGGCCCTGGAGGGCCTCGGCGTCCTGGACATCCCCTGGCCGACGATCCTCACGGTCTTCGTGGGCTCGGCCTTCGTGGGGCTCTTCGCGGCGCTCGTCCCGGCGTTCCGGGCGGGCCGGATGAACGTCCTGAACGCGATCGCGAGCGAGTGACGGCCGGTCCCCGGCACGGACGGTCCGGCCCGGGGGCCGCGACGCCGGTCGGCCCCGCCC
>NZ_JBHYMF010000125.1:0-20705 GCF_042742855.1 Streptomyces sp. NPDC058877
TGGTCGTGGGTACGATTTGATCACCAACACCTTGTTATTTGTTGGCTGGGGCCGGGGGGTGCGCCCCGCCACGGGCCGACGGCAGACCCGCAGGAGCAGAAGGAACCGACTGCACGAAGGGGAAGCCATGACAGCGACGACCGACGGAAGCGCCGGGGCCGTGGGCCCCCGGGCAGCCGCGGCCAGCAAGACGAACGACACCGCCGCGCCGGACGAACTCGACGAGAGGGCCGTGAAGGCCGCCGAACGCGCCGTCGAGCACCTGCTCGCCCGGCAGGACGCGGCGGGCTGGTGGAAGGGCGACCTGGAGACCAACGTCACCATGGACGCCGAGGACCTCCTCCTCCGTCAGTTCCTGGGCATCCTCGACGCCCGCACCACCCGGGCCGCCGCCCTCCACATCCGCCGCGAACAGCGCGAGGACGGCGCATGGGCGACCTTCTACGACGGGCCGGGCGAGCTCTCCGCCACCGTCGAGGCCTACGTGGCCCTGCGACTCGCCGGAGATCCGCCCGAAGCTCCGCACATGGCCCGCGCCTCGGCCTGGGTCCGCGCCCACGGCGGCATCGCCTCCACCCGGGTCTTCACCCGGATCTGGCTGGCCCTCTTCGGATGGTGGTCCTGGGAAGACCTGCCGGAGCTACCGCCTGAGCTGCTCTTCCTGCCGAAGTGGTTCCCGCTCAACATCTACGACTTCGGCTGCTGGGCCCGACAGACGATCGTGCCGCTCACCGTGGTCTCCGCGAAGCGCCCGGTGCGCCCGGCCCCGTTTCCGCTGGACGAGCTGCACACCGACCCGAGCCGGCCCCGTCCGCCCCTCCCGCTCGCCCCCGCCACCGGTTGGGACGGCATCTTCCAACGGCTCGACAAGGCGCTGCACGTCTACCACCGCTTCGCCCCGCGCGGAGTGCGCAGCACCGCGATGAACGTCGCCGCCCGGTGGATCGTCGAGCGCCAGGAGAACGACGGGTGCTGGGGCGGCATCCAGCCGCCCGCGGTCTACTCGGTCATCGCCCTGCACCTCCTCGGCTACGACCTCCAGCACCCGGTCATGCGGGCCGGGCTCGCATCGCTCGACCGGTTCGCTGTCTGGCGCGAGGACGGCTCGCGCATGATCGAGGCCTGCCAGTCGCCCGTCTGGGACACCTGCCTCGCCACCATCGCGCTCGCCGACGCGGGGCTCCGCCCGGACCACCCGGCGCTGGTGAAGGCCGTGGACTGGATGCTCGACGAGGAGATCACCCGGACCGGGGACTGGGCGGTGCGTCGCCCCGGACTCCCGCCGGGCGGCTGGGCCTTCGAGTTCCACAACGACAACTACCCCGACATCGACGACACCGCCGAGGTGCTGCTCGCCCTGCGTCGGGTGCGGCACCCCGACCCCGCCCGGGTGGAGGCCGCCATCGCCCGGGGCACCCGCTGGACGCTCGGCATGCAGTCGAAGAACGGAGCCTGGGGCGCCTTCGACGCCGACAACACCAGCGTCTTCCCCAACAAACTGCCGTTCTGTGATTTCGGCGAGGTGATCGACCCGCCCTCCGCCGACGTCACCGCCCACGTGGTGGAGATGCTCGCGTACGAGGGACTCGTCCAACACCCCCGCACCCGCCGCGGCATCGAGTGGCTGCTCGCCGAACAGGAGCCCAACGGCGCCTGGTTCGGCCGCTGGGGAGTCAACCACGTCTACGGCACGGGCTCCGTGCTGCCGGCGCTCGCCGCAGCCGGACTGCCCGGTTCGCACCCCGCGATCCGCCGGGCCGTCGACTGGCTCGGCTCCGTGCAGAACGACGACGGCGGTTGGGGCGAGGACCTCCGCTCGTACCGTGAGGAGCAGCGCGTCGGACAGGGCACCTCCACTGCCTCGCAGACGGCGTGGGCCCTGATCGCCCTGCTCGCCGCCGGTGAGCGCGACTCCGAACCCGTCCGGCGCGGCATCGCCTGGCTGGCGGGGACCCAGCAGGAGGACGGGTCCTGGGACGAACCCCACTTCACCGGCACCGGCTTCCCCTGGGACTTCTCCATCAACTACCACCTCTACCGGCAGGTGTTCCCACTCACGGCGCTCGGACGCTATGCGTACGGGGACCCCTCGCCGCGCAAGGAGGGCTGATGGGGCACGAGCCCGGCCCGGGCGCCGCCCCACCGTTGCTGATCGCCTGCGCGCTCGGCATCGAGCAGTTCGCCCTGCGCCGCGGGGACCGGGGCGACGCGCCGGGCCCGGTGACCGTGCTGCGCACCGGCATGGGACCGGACCGTGCCCGTCGTGCCGTCTCCCGGGCACTCGGCGAGGAGTCCCGTCGGGACGCCGCCGTGATCGCCTCCGGGTTCTGTGCGGGCCTCGCCCCGGGCATGCACCCGGGGGACCTGATCGTCGCCGACGAGACCCGCGGCCCTGAGGGCACCACCCTCTGCACCGGGACCGACGTGCTGGTGAAGGCACTGGTCAGGGCAGTGCCCGGGCGGTCCGTGCACACCGGGCCGCTGATCGGCTCCGACCACGTGGTGCGCGGCCCGGAGCGGGCCGCGCTGAGGGCCGACGGGGCGATCGCCGTCGACATGGAGTCCGCCGCCACCCTCTGCACCGCTCGAACCGCAGGAGCGTTCGGCGAGGGGCCGGACGCCCGCCCGGTTGCGGCCGTCCGGGTGGTCGTGGACGCTCCGGAACATGAACTGGTCCGGATCGGCACGGTGCGCGGGGGAATATCAGCCTTCCGCGTTCTTCGTGCCGTCCTTCCCGCATTCTTCGAATGGCACCGTTCTTTGCTGCTCCCCAGGAGGTGAGCGAGTTATGGCCATGCCGCTCCGTCAGTCCATCCGGGTCGGGACCTACCTCTTCGAACAGAAGCTCCGCAAGCGGGACAAGTTCCCGCTGATCGTCGAGCTGGAGCCGCTCTACGCCTGCAACCTCAAGTGCGAGGGCTGCGGCAAGATCCAACATCCGGCCGGCGTCCTCAAGCAGCGCATGCCGGTCGCCCAGGCGGTCGGCGCGGTCCTGGAGTCCGGCGCCCCCATGGTGTCCATCGCGGGCGGGGAGCCCCTGATGCACCCGCAGATCGACGAGATCGTCCGCCAACTGGTGGCCCGCAGGAAGTACGTCTTCCTCTGCACCAACGCGATGCTGCTGCGCAAGAAGCTGGAGAAGTTCACCCCCTCCCCGTACTTCGCCTTCGCCGTGCACATCGACGGACTGCGCGAGCGGCACGACGAGTCCGTCGCCAAGGAGGGGGTCTTCGACGAGGCGGTGGCCGCCATCAAGGAAGCCAAACGACGGGGCTTCCGGGTCACCACCAATTCGACCTTCTTCAACACCGACACCCCGCAGACCGTCATCGAGGTGCTCAACTTCCTCAATGACGACCTCCAGGTCGACGAGATGATGATCTCGCCCGCCTATGCCTACGAGAAGGCCCCCGACCAGGAGCACTTCCTCGGCGTCGAGCAGACCCGCGAACTCTTCAAGAAGGCCTTCGCCGGTGGGAACCGGCGGCGCTGGCGGCTGAACCACTCACCGCTCTTCCTGGACTTCCTGGAAGGGAAGGCGGACTTCCCCTGCACGGCCTGGGCCATTCCCAACTACTCGCTCTTCGGTTGGCAGCGCCCCTGCTACCTGATGAGCGACGGATACGTCCCCACGTACCGCGAACTGGTCGAGGAGACCGATTGGGACAAGTACGGCCGCGGCAGGGACCCGCGCTGCGCCAATTGCATGGCGCACTGTGGCTACGAGCCCACCGCCGTCCTCGCGACCATGGGCTCCCTCAAGGAGTCCCTGCGCGCGGTCCGCGAGACCGTTTCCGGGAACGAGGCGTGAGGCGGCCGGCATGAGCGGTGAGTTCGACCTGCGGGCGCTGCTCGCCGAGCGCGGCGGCGAGCGGTACGAACTGCACGCCAAGCACCTGAACCACCAGCTGCCGCGCATGCTGCACACCATCGGCTTCGACAAGGTCTACGAGCGCGCCGAGGGGGCCCACTTCTGGGACGCCGACGGCGTCGACCACCTCGACATGCTCGCCGGCTTCGGCGTGATGGGCCTGGGGCGGCACCACCCCGTCGTCCGCAAGGCCCTCCACGACGTCCTGGACGCCCAGCTGGCCGACCTCACCCGCTTCGACTGCCCACCGCTGCCCGGGCTGCTCGCCGAGCGCCTGCTCGCCCACAGCCCACACCTCGACCGGGTCTTCTTCGGGAACAGCGGCACGGAGGCCGTGGAGACCGCCCTCAAGTTCGCCCGGTGCGCCACCGGCCGCCCCAGGGTCCTCTACTGCTCGCACGCCTTCCACGGACTCACCACCGGCTCCCTCTCCGTCAACGGCGAGCGGAGCTTCCGGGACGGCTTCGGCCCGCTCCTGCCGGACACCGCGATCGCCCTCGGTGACCTCGACGCCCTGGAGCGTGAACTGCGCGCGGGCGACGTCGCCGCCTTCGTCGTCGAACCCATCCAGGGCAAGGGGGTCCACGAGGCGCCGCCGGGCTTCTTGCGGGCGGCCCAGGAACTGCTCCACCGGCACGGTGCGCTGCTCATCGCCGACGAGGTGCAGACGGGCCTGGGTCGCACCGGCGACTTCTACGCCTACCAGCACGAAGAGGGCGTCGAACCCGATCTGGTCTGCGTGGCCAAGGCGCTCTCCGGCGGCTACGTGCCGGTCGGGGCCACCCTCGGCAAGGACTGGATCTTCAAGAAGGTCTACTCGTCGATGGACCGGGTCCTGGTCCACTCGGCGAGCTTCGGAGCCAATGCCCAGGCCATGGCGGCCGGGCTCGCCGTGCTCTCGGTCATGGAGGACCAGGACGTCGTCGCCCACGTCCGTCGGACCGGTGGGCTGCTCGCCGGGCGCCTGCAGGAGCTCGTGCCCCGGTACGAGCTCCTGCACGAGGTCCGCGGACGCGGTCTGATGATCGGGATCGAGTTCGGCCGGCCGTCCTCGCTGGGGCTGCGCAGCCGCTGGACGATGCTCCAGGCGGCCCGCAAGGGCCTCTTCGCCCAGATGGTCGTCGTCCCGCTCCTCCAACGGCACCACATCCTCACCCAGGTCTCCGGGGACCATCTGGAGGTGATCAAACTGATCCCGCCGTTGATCATCGACGAGGCGGACGTCGACCGGTTCGTCAGCGCCTTCACCGCGGTCATGGACGATGCCCACGGCGGTGGGGGGCTGCTCTGGGACTTCGGGAAGACACTGGTCAAGCAGGCGGTCGCGCAGCGCTGAAGCCGCACGGCCGGTGCACTTTGCCTCTGAGGCAATAAATTTGCCTCAGAGGAACGGTCCTGGCGGAATGGACGCATGGACCACGCCCCCGGGGCGCCACCCCCGGTCCCCGTCACCCCGGACGTCCTGCCGGACGTCGCTCCGCAGCTGCGGGCCCT
Source organism: Streptomyces sp. NPDC058877 (assembly GCF_042742855.1). Classification (NCBI taxonomy): domain Bacteria; kingdom Bacillati; phylum Actinomycetota; class Actinomycetes; order Kitasatosporales; family Streptomycetaceae; genus Streptomyces; species Streptomyces sp. NPDC058877. Next base: position 5,366 of record NZ_JBHYMF010000125.1, read on the forward strand.
GCGCCGCCGCCGGGGGTTCACCCTGGAGGCCGCCGCCCAACGGGCCGGCCTCTCGCCGGCCCACCTCTCACGGTTGGAGACCGGGAACCGGCAGCCCTCGCTCCCGATGTTGCTCGCCCTCGCCCGCATCTACGGTACGACGGTCTCCGAGCTCCTCGGCGAGGCTCCCCCCGAGCGCGATCCGGTGGTGCGGGCGGGCCGTTCCGAGCCGGTCGAGGCCGACGGCTGGGTCTACCGCCAGGCGGGTGGGGCCGGCCGGGCCCTGCAGTGCCTGCGGGTCCACGTGCCGTACGCCACCCGGGCCGACATCGTGCGGGTCCATCCGGGCGAGGAGTGGATCCACGTCCTGGAGGGGCGGGTGCGGCTCGCGCTCGGCGAGGTCGTCCACGTCCTCGACCCCGGGGACAGCGCGCACTTCGACTCGCTGACCCCGCACCGGATCGGCGCCGCCACCCCCGGCGGGGCCGAGCTGCTCTTCGTCCACACCCTGATGCAGAGCCCCGCCGCCGAGCTGTGCCTCGGGGGCGGGACCCCGCACCGGGGCTGATCACGGGCGACTCGTTGAGATCCTCGAAGGAAGGGTTGACATGTCCGACAAATCCGCACCGGTCACCGGTGAAGAGCGCGGCGAGGGCAGGTTCCCCAAGGGGCTCGTGCTCCGCCTCTTCGCCTATTTGATCGCCGGCCACCTCTTCGCCGGCTTCCTCTACCTGCTCTTCCTGATGGGCGGGCAGAACCAGTAGTTCCGCTCGCCGGGCTCATGCGCCGGTGAGCAGCCGCTCCCGCAGGCGTTCGCGGGTCTCCGGAGCCAGCTTCAGTCCTTCCGTGAGGTAGGCGTCCACCGAGCCCCAGGTCGCCCCGATCGTTTCCAGGGCGGCCCGCAGGTACTCCACCCGCGCGTCGAAGAGCGGGCTCAGCAGCTCCATCACCTCGGGGGACATCCCGTCCGGGGCGGTGGAGCTGCGCCGTATCTTGTAGCGGCGGTGCGGGTCGTTCGACTTCACGTAGTCGGCCTCGATCGCGTCCCGCTCCACGTCGACGGCCAGCAGGGTGATCGCGACGGCGAGTCCCGCCCGGTCCTTGCCGGCCGCGCAGTGCATGAGGGCCGGGACGCTCTCCTCCGCCATGGAGTGCAGGATCCGACTGTGCTCCGCGGTGCGCTCGACCACCATCTTCCGGTAGGAATCGGACATTCGGGCGGCTGCCTTGCCGTCGCCGAGGACCTCCCGCAGCCGGGCGACCTCTCCGTCCCTGACCAGCTTCCAGAACTCCTTGCCGTCGGCCGGGTCATTGAGGGGGATGTTCACGTTCCGCACGCCGGGCAGCTCGACGTCCGCGCCCTCGACCTTCCGGTCGGCCTCGTTGCGGAAGTCGAAGACGGTGTGGAGGCCCAGGGAGGCGAGGAAGGCGGCGTCGCGCTCCGTCGCGTGGGCGAGGTGGCCGCTGCGGAAGAGTCGTCCGGGGTGAACGGCGCGCCCGTCCGTCGTCGGCAGGCCGCCCACGTCCCGGAAGTTGCGGACCTCCGTCAGTTCGGGCTCGGTGGCTTCGGTGGGAGGGGTCTGCGGCAGCTGCTGCGTCACGGGCGGGTGCTCCTGTTCTGGCGGTCTGTTCTTGGGGCAATCATCTCGGCCGAGTGCCGTGTGCGCACCCCCCTCGGGGGGTAATGGGCGATCTGTCCGTATTTGGGGGATAGGGGCAACGCGCCCTGATTGAGGGGGAGATGGGGTTCGATGCGTGAGCAGCGTCATAACCGTGACGGAACGTGCCTGATCGTCTTCTTCGAATTCCCTTGGGGAAAAGGAGATCGACAGACCGTCATCCACGGAGGGTGACCGGAATTTCGCCCCAAAGGCAAAGGATTGCGGAGTTCCTGAAAAGTGCGGCTTGTTCGCTCCGGCCCCACTCGTCTAGCGTCGCGCTCACTCCGGACGGACCGCCGAATCCTGCCACCGCCCGGAATCCGCACTCACCCGTACGAGGCAGGAGCGGGGGACCCAGGTAGTACGCCGATCCCTCGACAAGGACGGCTCGGGGTGAAGTCGCGTGAGAACGCGGCCGGACATCTCCAGTCCGAACCCGACAGCTCACCTCGTAGGCGACGGAGAGGAATTCGCCATGCCCGCGAAGGGTAAGCACCGCCGTCCCAAGGTCAACCCGATCACCCGCGGGTTCCTGGCCGCCGGCACCGGAGGCGCCGTCGTCGCCCTCCCGCTCCTCGGAGCCGCCAGCGCCCACGCCGCGCCGGCCCTGCCCGTCGCCGTCCCGGCGAAGGCCGCTGCCGTGGAGGCCGCCCCGGTCGCCGCGAAGGCCGTGCCGAAGACCTACTCCGTGGTCCGGGGCGACTACCTGTCGAAGATCGCCGCCGAGCACCACCTGGCGGGCGGCTGGCAGAAGCTCTACGAGGACAACCGCCAGGTCGTCGGTGAGAACCCCTCGCTGATCCTGCCCGGAATGAAGCTCACCCTCGGTGCGAAGAGCACGGCGAAGGCCCCCGCTCCGAAGGCCCCCGCTCCGAAGGACTCCGCCAGCAGCAAGCGGAGCTCCGGAAAGAACGGCGACGCCCCCCGGGCTTCCCGCAGCAGCGAGCGCGCCTCGGCCCCGGCCGCCGCGACCTCCGCGCCCTCCTCTTCTTCCGCCGCGTCGTCCTCGTCGGCCGGCACGACCTCCTCCTCCGGCTGGTTCGCCCCCGTCAACGGCGGCGTCTCCACCCCGTACCGCGCCTCGGGCTCCATGTGGTCCTCCGGCTACCACACCGGTGTCGACTTCATGGCCTCCACCGGAACCACCGTCGTGGCGGTCGGCCCCGGCACCGTCTACTCCGCGGGCAACGGGGGAGCGTACGGCAACCAGGTCGTCATCCAGCACGCCGACGGCACCTTCTCGCAGTACGCCCACCTCTCCTCGATCTCCGTCTCCGCCGGCCAGACCGTCAGCGGCGGCCAGCAGATCGGCCTCTCCGGCGCGACCGGCAACGTCACCGGCCCGCATCTGCACTTCGAAATGCGCACCGGGCCGGGGTACGGCTCCGACATCGACCCGCTGGCGACCCTGCGCCAGCACGGCGTGAACATCTGACGCCCCGTAACTCCTGGAGGCCCGGCACGTGCGTGCCGGGCCTCCGGCGTATTCCGGCTTGGTGGAATCTTTATCGGTGGCGTATGTCACCCGCCGTCAACCCCTCCTTACGGTCGCGTAGGTCACACCCGAAGGGGAAGGATGTGGTCCCGTGGCAGACGATTCGAGATCAAGAGACAACCACGCATTCGGGTCGTACGCGGCGATCGGTGACAGCTTCACCGAGGGCGTCGGAGACCCCGGCCCCGACGGGGCCTACGTCGGCTGGGCTGACCGCTTCGCGGTCCTGCTCGCCGACCAGCTGCCGGAGCACGACGCCTTCCGCTACGCCAACCTGGCCGTACGCGGACGCCTCCTCGACCAGATCGTGGCGGAACAGGTCCCCCGGGCGAAGGAACTCGCCCCCGACCTGGTGACCTTCTGCGCCGGCGGCAATGACATCATCCGCCCCGGGACGGATCCGGACGACGTGGCCGAGCGCTTCGAACGCGCCGTCGTCGAGCTGACCTCCGCCGTCGGAACCGTCATGGTGACGACCGGTTTCGACACCCGCGAGGTCACGCTCCTCAAGCACCTCCGGGGGAAGATCGCCACCTACAACGGACACGTCCGGGCCGTCGCCGACCGCTACGGCTGTCCGGTCCTCGACCTGTGGTCGCTGAAGTCCGTCCAGGACCGGCGCGCCTGGGACGAGGACCGGCTGCACCTCTCCCCCGAGGGACACACCCGGGTCGCCCTGCGCGCCGCACAGGTCCTCGGCATGCCGGTGCCCGCGGACCCGGACCAGCCGTGGCCGCCGGTCCCGCCGCGCGGCACCCTCGAAGTCCGACGCGACGACATCCACTGGGCCAAGGAGTACCTCGTGCCCTGGATCGGACGCCGGTTGCGCGGCGAGAGCTCCGGAGACCACGTCGAGGCCAAGCGCCCCGACCTCATGCCGCTGTAGTCGGCGGTGCGGCGGGGATCCGCTCCAGGACCCCGCCGGCGAACACGTCGTACAGCGGCAGCGTCTCCAGGTGGACGTAGCCGATGTGACAGTCGCAGACGGCGAGGGGGCAAGCCCGGGGACGCAGGGCGGCGCGGTACGAGCCGTCGTACAGGTTCCCCAGCTCCGCCCGGACGAAGTGGCAGCGCCGCACCGTCCCCTCGCCGTCCACCGAGACCACGGACTCCCCGGTCCGGCAGGGCAGCCCCGCCGAGCGGTGCGGATGCCGGCTGTACGGGAACAAGGGGTCGAGCTCCGTCCAGGCATCGGCCTCCGCGTCGGTGTAGGTGCGCCCCTCGGCCGCGTTCACCCAGAGGTACACGTGCGGGGGCAGCTCCGCCCGCAGCCGGACGGCGTCCTCCCGGTGCTCGGGCAGACCGACCACGCCGACGCTGAAGCGGATGCCCCGTTCGGCGAGCTCCCGGCACCGGGTGAGGAAGCGTTCGTACGGTGTCTGCCCCGGGTGGTAGGTGCACCAGAGCGCCACGCCCTCCGGGTCGGCCTCCGCCAGCCACTCCGTCCTGCAGCTGAGATTGGTCTGGATCGCCACCCGCTCCACGTGCGGGAGCCGGGACAGCTCGACCAGTGCCCGCCGGTACCAGGAGCGCACCAGCCCCTCGCCCCACGGAGTGAAGAGGACGCGCAGCCGGTCACCGGTCTGCGCGGCGACCCAGCCGGTGAACCGTTCGAGCGCCGCCCGGTCCGCACGCAACTGCTCGCGGCTGTCCCGCCGCTTCGCGAAGGGGCAGTACGGGCAGTCGAAGTCGCAGGAGGAGAGCGGTCCCCGGTAGAGCAGCGTCAGGTCCGTGCCCGAGGGCGGGCCCGGGGCCGGAAGCGGGCGTGCGGTCGGCTGGAGGCCCTTGTCCGGGCGTCGGCTCAGATCCATGCCGACCCCGCTACTTCGCCTCGTACGCGGCCATCGCGGCGCGCACGGCGGGGGAGAAGAGCCGGGGACCGAGACCGTCGGAGTGGGCGAGCCCCTCCGGTGACAGCCGCAGCACGCCCCTCGGGGCGTCCGCGTCCAGCCAGCCGTACGCCTCGAAGGAGGAGAGCTCGGGGCCGAAGTCCGCGAACGGCGAGGATCCGAACCGCTCCTCGTATCCGGCGAGCGGCATGCCCTCGGCCTGGAGCAGCGACTGCAGCAGATGGCGGCGACGCGCCTCCTGCCCGCCCACCGCCCGGCCCACCTCGGCGCGGGAGAAGTCCTCCGTCGCGGTGTAGGCGTCGATGATCGAGCGGACCTCCCGCATGTCGACGGCGTAGTCGAAGGAGTAGTGCAGGGCGGAGGTGTACGAGCGGGCCCCACAGCCCAGGCCGATCATGCCGTCCGTCTGACAGGCGTGGTCCTCCGGGCCGGCGGGGGCGGCGTCCGCGCGGCGGAACATCCGCATCGACACCTGCTCGTAGCCCTGGGAGAGGAGGTGGTCCCGGCCGGAGCGGTAGAGGCGCAAACGCTGCTCGTCCCACTCCCGGTCGGCGGCTTCCGGGTCCTGGATCCGGCCGAGCCCGGTGAGCGGGCGCACGTACAGCGGATAGAGGTAGAGCTCCTCGGGCCGCCAGGCGAGGGCGGCGTCCAGCGAGACCCGCCAGGACCGCTCCGTCTGTCCGTCGATGCCGTAGATCAGGTCGATGTTCAGGACGGGCACCCCGGTGTCCCGGATCCGACCGAGCGCCGCCTCGACGTCTGCCCGGCGCTGCGGCCGGACGGCGGCCCGGGCCTCCGCTTCGACGAAGCTCTGCACCCCGATGCTGAGCCGGGTCGCACCCCGCTCGGCGAGGACCGCGAGCCGGTCGGCAGTGGCGGTCGCCGGTGAGGTCTCCACCGAGAGCGGCACCGCCCGCAGGTCCGCCCCCATGCGCTTCTCGGCGATGTCGCACAGCCGGGTCAGTTCGTCGGCGGTCAGGAAGGTGGGCGTGCCGCCGCCGAACGCGGCCGTGGCGAAGCGCACCGGTGCCGCGTCCCCGAGGGCCTCGCGGACGGCGAGGGCCTGTCGATCGAGGGCGTCGAGGTAGCGACCGGTCAGCCCCTCCGGGGCGCCGACCCGGGTGAAGAGGTTGCAGAAACCGCAGCGGACCTCGCAGAACGGTACGTGCGCGTACAGCGAGAGGGCGTCCTTCGGCTCGTCGGCCCAGAGCGCGGACAGCTCCGGGCGCTCCGGGAGCATGCGGTACGCCGTCTTGTGCGGATAGGCGTAGACGTAGCTCTGGTAGGGCCGGGGACGGGGGGAAGCGGACGAGACGCTCATGCGGCGACCTCCCCGTCGGGTCCCGGCAGGACGAACTGGGCGTAAGGAACGGTCCACACGCTCTCGTGGCCCAGCCGGTGGCCGGTGAACCCGTCCTCCCCGTACGCGGTCCCGTGGTCGGAACAGACGATGGCGAAGCAGGGGCGGCGGCTGCTCATCGCGGTGAAGAGCCGTCCCACGTGAAGGTCGACGTACTCCAGCGCGGCGGCGTGGCTCGCCCGGGAGTCCCCCGACTCGGGGGTTGCCCCCGGCAGGTGGAACCAGTTGGGCTGGTGCAGCGCCGACGCGTTCAGGAAGAGGAAGAGCCGTTCCTCACGGGGGAGTCCGACGACCACTTCTTCGGCGCGTGTGACCTGGGACTCGAAGGACGTCGGGGAGGCGACGCCGAAGGAGGGCTCCCAGTGGCTCTCCTGGAACAGGGCGGGGAGCACCGAGCCCAGGGGCGGCCGTTTGTTGAAGAAGCCGACGCCGCCGATGCAGACCGTGTGGTACCCCTCGGCCGCCAGCGCGGACACGAAGTCGGGGGTGTCGTGCACCCAGGTGCCCTCGGCGGTCGACTCGCTGCCCGCGAAGCGGGCCGCGAACAGCCGGGGATGGGGCCCCTGTGCCGCGGGAGTCGGCAGGAAGCCGGCGAAGATCGCCTGGTGGGAGGCGTAGGTGAAGCTCCCGGGGGCGTGCCGCCGCTCCCAGGTGCCGCCGGGCAGGTGGCGTGCCAGGTTCGGTAGGCGGCCTGCCGACGCCAATTCTGCGGCCACGTCGTAGCGAAGGGTGTCGAGGGTGACCAGGAGCAGGTCGTGGCTGCCGACGATCGCGTTCATGTCGGGCTGGTTCACGTGGTGCTCGTTCCTGTGGTGCGGGGGACAAGGGGCGTGTCGGTGAAGGGCGGGGCGGCGGAGCCGGGAAGGTCGGGTGCGGCAGCGCCGTGGTGGGGGCGGACGCCGTCGCGGGAGCTCGTGAAGACCGCCGCGACCTGCGCCGCATAGGTGTCCATTCCCTCGGCACCGCTGCCGGGCAGACCCGTCAGACCGGGCAGCAGATCGCCGAAGGCGTTCACCTCGCCCACGGAGAAGCCGCGCCAACCGTGCAGGGGCAGCAGGTCGACCCCCACGCAGCGGGTGCCGGGGAAGACGGCCGCGGCGCGCTCGCACACGCCGAGCGCCTCCGTCCACCGGCCGCCCGCCGCCTCGATCGCCGCCCGGGCGGCACCCAGATCGCCCCGGGCACCTCCCAGGTGCAGATTGGTCATCGGGGAGCGGCTGGTCCGCACCACGGCATGGGTGGCCCGGCCGTCGATCACCACCACCCGGAGATCGGCGGCCCGGCCGCCCTGGGTGGCCTTCGGCAGCCACCGCTCGACGTGCAGCCCGTCCGGGGCGAGGGCGTCCACGATGGCGGCGACCTCCCGCTCGTCGGTGTAGCGCCGCACCCGCAGGGAGTTGAAGAGCCGGCCGTCGGGGGCGCGCTCCACCGAAGTGGTGGCCTGGAAACGACCCGCACCGTTCGTCTCCACCGCGAGCACCCCCGAGGCTGAGGAGCCGTGCGCGAGCTTCACGAACACCCGGCGCAGACCGGGCTCGGCGGTCAGCGCCCTGACGTCCGCCCAGCCCCGCACCTCCGGAGCCAGCGGCCCCGAGGTCGGTGACGGGGGTACGGGCACTCCGGCCGCGCTCAGCAGGCCGTGGCCCAGTCGCTTGTCGAAGAGGACCGCGAGCTCGGACGGGTCGTCCACGAGGACGGCCCTCGCCGCCTCCGCACCGCGGGCGAGGTCCGCCACGGCGGCGACGAACCGTCCGTACCACGGGCCGGTGCCCTCGACCCGGGCCGGATCGTCGACGTCGCGCAGCAGCCGGTCCGCGGCCGGGTCCCCGCCGGGCGAGTCCAGGCGGACGATCTCGCCCGGCGCGAACCCCGCCCGGCCCCGCAGCACCTCGGGCCAGGACACCGCCCGCGCCCCCGGCAGCCCGGCGGCGCGCAGTGCGTCCTGGAAGAGGGTGACGCGGCGACCGGCCGGATCGCCGACGACCACGGGGCGCGGCCCGGAGGTCATTCGGCGACCGCGACGTAGCGCCAGACGTCCCCGTCGCCGTCGTCCTCCGCTTGCTGGGGGTCATCGAGGACGAGCGTCACGCCGTGCGGGACGAGTGCGGCCGTGAGCCGCTCCTGCATCGGCTCCGACAGGTAGTGGTGGGAGAGGTCGAGGCGGGTGAGGTGGGTCAGCGGCTGCCCGTCGAGGAGCGCCGCCGCGCCCTCGTCGGTGAGTACGCCCAGGGAGAGGTCGAGCTCTTCGATCCGGGCCACGACCGGGGCACCCGCCACCGCGGCGGCGACCGCGTCCTGGACCACGCTGTTGCGCAGGCCCAGGCGGCGCAGGGAGGGGAAGGCCGTGCCGGCGAGCAGCGGTCCCAGGTCCTCGGGGGTGCTGTCACCGCCGTACTCGTCGGTGCCGAGCCAGAGTTCCATCCCTTCCAAGGAGGGCAGGTCACTGCCCGCGATGCCCCGCACCACCTCGGCCCCCAGGCCTCCGGTCTCCACGACCAGGGACTTCAGGGCGGTGTGACGGACCGGCGGGAAGGCCAGTTCGGAACCGCCGCGCACCCCGAGCCCTTCGAGGTCCGGGTAAGCGGCGAGCAGGGGCGTCACATCGGACTGGACGATCCACGAGATCTCGCAGTCCTCGGAGACCATGTCTCCGACGAAGACCGCCGCCAGGCCCGTCAGCCGGGTGTTGGCGCCGACCAGGGCAGCGATGACGTCGGCGGACGAGTTCTCGTACGCCTCGTCCCAGCCGCCGATGACGAGGGCCCGCACCCGGTCCGCGTCGACCTCCTTCAGGAACCGCTCGAACTGCGGCACCCACTGCTCGTCCTTGGGATTGGAGTACGTCGGGGCGGAGATCCGCCAGGCGACCGCCTCCGCATCGGGCAACTTGACCCGGGCCTCCGCACCGGGGAAGTCGAACACCGGCAGTCCGTGGAATTCCTGCAGGTGGTTGACGAGGATCATGACGGTGCTCCAGACGACGGACGACGAGGGGCGGCTGACGGAAAGAGTTCTACCAAGCCCCACCGACAGCGCACCGTGTCGGGGCGCTCCCGACGGAACGTCAGTCCCGGGACCCGGCGTCGTTCCCGTGTTCGGCCGTCCGTGCCGGCCGGAGGGGAGAGCCGTGCACCGGCAGGGGGACGTCCTGGTCGCGCCCGCCGCGGAGGTGGCCGTTCCGCAGTGGCCGAAGGAAGCGGCGGGCGGACCGGGGGAGCCCCGTCCGCCTCCCCGGCGCGGCCATTGGTGCGGAGAGGTGAAGGAAGCCGCTGGTCAGGAGTGGCGTGCCGGGGGCAGCGGCGTCGGGTGCTGGGATGTGCCCGCCGGAGGCCCGGCATTCACCCACCTCGAAAGGACCGCCTGTGACGATCTGCCTGCCCAGAGCCGCCCGTACCGTCCGTCTGTGTGCCGCCACCGCCCTGCTCGGCGGCCTCCTCGCCGGAACCGCGGCCCCTGCCCTGGCGCTGTCCCCGGGGCGCACCGCCCACCGCACCGTCGCGGAGGAGGCTGCTCCGGCCACCGTCACCGTCGCCGGCAGCGGACGGTCGTCCGCCGCACCCGACCTGGCGATCCTGTCCGCCGGGGTCGAGGCCGCCCGTCCCACGGCGAAGGAAGCGATGGCGGCGCAGAGCACCGCGGCCGAGGTCCTCCTCGCCGTCCTGCACAAGCAGGGGGTCGGTGACCGGGACATCCGCACCGACAGCCTCTCGCTCGTTCCGGTCTACACCCAGACCAAGGACGGGGAGAGCAAGGTGACCGGTTATCAGGCGGTGCAGTCCTTCTCGGTGAAGGTCAGGGACCTCGACAGGACCGGTCAGGTCATCGGCGCCGCCAATGAGGCGATGGGGGACGAGGGGCGCATCAACGGCGTCGTCTTCGACGTCGCCGACCCGTCGGCGTTGCGGGCGAAGGCCCGTGAGGCCGCCTACCGGGACGCGTACGAGAAGGCCTCACAGCACGCCCGGTTGAGCGGTCACCGGCTCGGCCGGCTCGTCTCGCTGAGCGAGGGGGAGTCCGTGCGCCCCGGACCCGGTGCCGCGACCGGAGTCTCCACGGACGAGCCGGGCGTTCCCACCGCGCCCGGCGAGATCGAGGAGCAGGTCACCGTCTCCGCGGTCTTCGAACTGGTCTGACCCGATGCGGTGCGGTCGTCCGTCCCCGGGCGTGCGGTGGGGTTCCGGCGGGGCGCCCGGGGCGGACGACGTCGTCCGCAACGCCCCTCGCGCCGTTCCGGCGGTGCACCCGCCGGGGGGGCGGGGCCGGGCGAGGTCCGCAACGGCGCTCACACCCGGGCGTGCGACGGTGCCCCCGTCGATGTCGTCCCCGCCCGGTCGCCGGGACCTCCGGAGACCGAGGCCCCGGCCGGACCTCCGGCCGTGCTCGTCCGCACGGGGGCGACCGGCTCCCCGCCGGCGCCCGGCCCCGGAGGAGGGGGAGCTTCACCGCGGTCCCCCCCGCCCGACGGTCCTTGGCGGGCCTCGTCCGGCAGCTCCAGCTCCCTGACGAGTGCCTCGTCCGCCCAGCGCAGCATCGCGGCGCGGGAGAGGGAGCCCGGGTAGACCGTCGTCTGGACGGCGAGGCCGTCGAGGAAGGCGGTCAGTCGCCAGGCAGCCGCGGCCGGGTCCGCACAGCGGAACTCCCCGGCGGCAGTTCCTTCCGCGATCACCCGCGTCAACGCCGCCTTCCACTCCTGGTCGAGGGAGGCGGCGACCCGGCGCAGCTCCGGGTCGCGCAGCGAGGCGGCCCACCCCTCGATCCACAGCCGCCATCCCTTGGCCTGGCCGGTCGGGGCGTACCAGCGGACGGCGGACCGCAGCCGCCGCAGTGCCGTCGAGCGCCGCCCGAGCAGTCGCCGCAGGTGGGCGAGATCGGCCTCGGCCGCGTGTCGGAAGGCTGCGGCGACCAGCTGTTCCTTCGACGAGAAGTGGTAGAGGACGAGCGCATTGCTCACCCCGAGCGCGGCGGCCACATCGGAGATCCGAACGGCCGCCACACCGCGCGCTTCGATCTGGTCGACGGCCGCCCGGACCAGCTCCTCACGCCGTTCGGCCACGTTCAACCGCACTCTTGCCACGTCGTGCAGCCTACACAGCGCGTGACACGGGTGCGCTCGTCGTCCGTCACCCGGTGGGTTCGCCTTCGTACCAGCCGTAGCGCGCGGCGATCGTCGGCAGCCGCTCCTCCACCAGCGCGTGCGCCGCGGCGCGCGGGCTGATGCCGTCCGCATCCGCCCGGTCGAGGACCCCGCCGACGAGCGTCCGCATGGACCGTCGCACCCGTGCGAAGGCCTGGTCGGCATCGGCCTCGACGTCGCCGAAGAGCGTCCACCACCACCAGGCGTTGGTGCACGAGTTCACCACCACGTCCGGGAGCACGGTCACCCTCCGCGCGGCCAGCGCTTCCTCGGCCTCCGGCAGGACCGGCATGTTGGCCGCCTCCGCGATCCAGCGAGCGGTGATCCGGTGCTGGTTCGCGGTGTCGATCGCGTACGAGACGGCCGCGGGCACCAGGACGTCGGCGTCCACCGCAAGCCAGGCGGTGCCCGGCTCCTCGCGGTCGCCGGCCCGGAGCGCAGAGCGGTCCACGGTCCCGTGGTGGTCCCGGGCTGCGAGCAGTGCCTCGACGTCCAGGCCGTCGGGGTTCACGATCGTGCCACGGACGTCGGCGACGGCCACCACCCTGAGCCCGGCCCGCGCCAAGAACCGGGCGGTCGCCCCGCCCATCGTCCCGAACCCCTGTACGGCCGCACGCGTCCCCACACGCTGCTGCCCGACCCGGTCGAGCGCGACCAGTACGGACTCGGCGACCCCGTGGCCACCGACCAACCCGTCGAGCCCGATGCCGTCCACCTCGATCGCGAAGGCGTCGGCGAGCCGCTTCCGGGCTTCCGCCTCGTCCTCCAGCAGAGGGAACACGGCCTGCACCGAGGAGACGAGCCCCACCTCGGCCGCGGCGCGGTCCACCAGGTCCTGGGTGAGCCCGAGGTCCTCTCCGGTGGTCCAGAACCGCTCGACGTAGGGCCGCATCGCGCGCAGATAGCGGACGAGGACGCCGTACGCCTGCGGCGAACGGGGGTCACAGTCGATGCCGCCCTTGGCGCCGCCCAGCGGGACGTACCGTGCGGCGGGGTCGTAGTGCAGCGCCTCCTTCATGGTCATTCCGCGGGCGAGCCCCGCGACCTCCGCCGCCGTGCACCCCGCCCGCATCCGCAGGCCTCCGCTGGCCACCCCGCGCACCAGTCGGTCGATCACCAGATGGCCCCGGTGTCCGGTCACGTGGTCGGTCCAGTCGACGGACAGGAGGGGGGTGGGGTGCATCGTGGACCTCCTCGGCAAGGGCGGGCCGCTCGGCCCTACTGAATGACGGTTCAGTATGACCGACCGTCCCGGCCACGTGTGGCCCCGCCCGCCCATAATGGAACGACCCCCAGAGATCAGGAGGTCCTGTGACCGGTACCGGCTCCGACCGTTCCCCGTGGGCCCGGCTGCGCGCACTGCGCCCCGAGTCCTTCGGCGCGGAACCCACGGGCGAGCGCCTCGCCCGCATCCGCCGCTCGCCGAACTTCGCGAACGGGATCTTCCAGAACCCCGAATCGGCGCGGCGAGTCCCCTCCGGGTCCACCTTCGAACTCGCCAAGACCTATTTCGAGAAGGAAGGGCGCGCCCACCGCGCCCCCACCGGCGCGATCCCCGTCCACCCGACGACCCTGGCCGACATCGCCAAACCGCCCGCCACCGGCCTCCGCCTCACCTGGATGGGGCACTCCGGGGTCCTCGCGGAGATCGACGGCCACCGGGTCCTCTTCGACCCGGTCTGGGGCGACCGCTGCTCGCCCTTCCCCTTCGCCGGCCCCAAGCGGCTCCACCCGGTGCCGGTGCCACTCGCCGCCCTCGGTCCGGTCGACGTCGTGGTCATCTCCCACGACCACTACGACCACCTCGACCTGCCGACGATCAAGGCGCTCGCCACCACCGACACGGTCTTCGCGGTGCCCCTCGGCGTCGGTGCACACCTGGAGCACTGGGGAGTGTCCGCCTCCCGGCTGCGAGAACTGGACTGGAACGAATCGACCGGGATCGGCGAGCTGCGGCTGACCGCCACCCCGGCCCGGCACTTCTGCGGCAGGGGGCTGCGCAACACGCAGCACACCCTGTGGGCCTCCTGGGTGGTGCAGGGGCCCGCCCACCGGATCTTCCACAGCGGGGACACCGGCTACTTCTCCGGTTTCCGCGACATCGGCGCCGCCCATGGCCCCTTCGACGCCACCATGATCCAGATCGGTGCGTACTCGGAGTTCTGGACGGACATCCACATGACTCCGGCCGAGGGGATCCGGTCCCACCTGGACCTCCAGAGCGGCGGTCCGGGCGGGGTGCTGCTCCCGATTCACTGGGGGACCTTCAACCTCGCCCCGCACGCATGGGCGGAGCCGGGGGAATGGACGAGGGACGCGGCCGAGGAGGTCGGCCAGGCGGTGGCGTTCCCGCGCCCCGGCGAGCCCTTCGAGCCCTCGGGGAAGCTTCCCTCCGACCCGTGGTGGCGCGGGGTGTCCCGGCCCATTGCCCACCCGTGGCGTCGCCCCCGACCCGCCGAGGTCGTCGCCGAGCCGCGCAGCGAAGATCTCGACCTCGCGGGCGAGCGGTGACGCCGATGGGGAAGGGCCCTGTCCGGGGGTGCGCGACTGCGGGAGCATCTCTCCGCTGAAGGGGTCGGACGGGCGCTGCGGGCCCCGGACGGTGCGTCTCGTGGAGAGAGGCCGGCGGGCGGGCGCCGGTTCGTCCGGACGTCCCGTGCCACGGGCGACTTGCCGTTGGTGCCGACGAGGTCGGGGCGGGAGGGCCGACTCGCGCTGCTGCCCGGCCCCGTCCGTGGACTTCTCGATCACGCCGACCCGTGATGTCGGGCAGGGCCGGCGGGTGTCGCACCGGGGTCGAACGGGGGGAGGCCCTGGGCAGGGGTACCGCCGGGGACGCGTGTGCCGGAAGCTCGGGCGCTGCGGCGCGGAAGGTTCGGTCGGTGGCCGCCGGGAAGGCGGCGTGTCGCACGGAGGCGGCGAGGGCGGGGCCGAGCCGGGCGGCAGGGGCAAGTGACGGTGCGGCCGGACGGACGACCGTCGGTTCCGGCACGGTGCGGAAGGGGTGGGGCGTCGTACGGGGAGCCGTATCCACTCCGTGGGTCAGCTCCGGGGCGTGGAGATCCCGTGGAGCACCAGGTCGCACAGGAGGTGGAGTTCGCCCTGTAGGTCGAACGACTTCTCGTCCTGGCGGGACCAGCGGTAGAGGGTGCCGAGGTAGCCGTCGCGCAGGAGGTGGCCGGCTCGCCGGGTGTTCGCCCGCGCGGGGATCTCGCCCCGCTGCCTGGCCTCTTCCAGGATGTCGGCGAAGATCCGTGCCGCGAAGGGCTCCTCGTCCATGGGGCGGCCTGCCTTGACCCAGGCCGAGAGCATCACCTGCGTCACGGCGCGCTCGCTCTCGTTGAGGTCGGCCAGGGCGTTCATGCAGCGTTCCAGGGACAGTTGGACGGTGCCCCGGGCGTCGTCATCGGGCTCCTGCAGCCTGGCCTCCAGGTGTGAGCGGCGGTGCTCTCCCCATGCGTCGATGAGGTCTTCCTTGCGCTGGAAGTAGTTGAAGAAGGTGCGGCGGGCCACGTCGGCCTCCTCCGCGATCTCGTCCACGGAGGTCTGCTCGTACCCCTTCTCCACGAAGAGCTTCAAAGCGGCTTCGTAGAGGCGGCTCTTGACACGCATCTTGTTGCGCTCACGGCGCCCGATGGGTGGGGCGACGAAGGTGTCGTCCATGGCTGCTCCTGCTTCGGGGGTTCGGCTGTGGGATGCCTGCCGCGCCCTGGTCGAAGCGGCAGCTCGCCGGACCCGTCGTCGGCTACCTGCGGGAAAATAGTTGTACCACAGTGCATGAATGCCTGCGAGTTCACAATTGAAAGGTGGCCGATTGTTGTATTGTGCGAAGCTCGGCCGGTTGGTGGGCAATGAGCCCAC
>NZ_JBHYMF010000126.1:0-20591 GCF_042742855.1 Streptomyces sp. NPDC058877
CGGTGCCGGGGCTCCCACACGTCCGGCTCCCCGGGCGGAGGGGGCGTCCCGAGGGTGCTCCCACCCCGCCGGCCCCGTCAGTCGTGCCAGGCCCCCAGCTCCTCCAAGAGCTCCTGGAGCGGGCCGAAGAGGCCCGGGGAAGCAGCCAGCACCAGCTCTCCCGACGCGGGCTCCCCCGGCCGGCCGCCCGTGAGGCCCCCCGCCTCGCGGGCGATGAGCGCGCCCGCAGCGAGGTCCCAGGGGTTGAGGCCCCTCTCGTAGTACGCGTCGAGGCGGCCGGCGGCGACGTCGCAGAGGTCGATCGCAGCCGAGCCGCCGCGGCGGACGTCGCGGACGCGCGGGATCACCTGCCGGGCCACGTCGGCCTGGTGGGCGCGGCGGGACTGGACGTACCCGAAGCCCGTGCCGAGGAGGGCGTGGTCGAGCGCGGGCGAGGGACGGACCGCCAGGCGCCGCTCCGCCGCGTACGCGCCGCCGCCGAGGACCGCCCGGTACGTCTCGCCGCGCATCGGGGCCTCGACCACTCCGACCACGGTCTCGCCGTTGCGTTCGGCGGCGATCGAGACCGCCCAGGTGGGCAGGCCGTACAGGTAGTTCACCGTGCCGTCGAGCGGGTCGATCACCCAGCGGACCCCGCTCGTACCGGGGCTGGAGGCGCCTTCTTCGCCGAGGAAGCCGTCCTGGGGGCGGTGCTCCGCGAGGAAGCCGGTGATGAGCTTCTCGGCGGCGATGTCCATCTCGGTGACCACGTCGATGGGGCTCGTCTTGGTCTTCGCGACGGCGATGTCGTCCGGCCGGCCGTCGCGCAGCAGCGCTCCGGCCCGTCGGGCGGCCTCCAGGGCGAGGTCGTGCAGTTCGATGAGCAGGGGGTCGTCGGACACGGGGGTCATGCGGGCTCCTCAGGCGTAGGGGCTGTCGGCACCGGCGGCAGCGGGTCGCTCCGCCCTGGCGGGGCAGCAGCCGATCGGGCAGAGGTCGTGGGAAGGCCCGAGCGCGCCCAGGGCGCAGCGCTCCGCCCTGGTTCCCCGCTCGTTCGCGGCGCGTTCCAGGACCAGGTCGCGGACGGCTGCGGCGAACCTCGGGTCGGCCCCGACGGTCGCCGAGCGCCGGACGGGCAGACCGAGCTCGGCCGCCTTGGCCGTGGCCTCCGTGTCGAGGTCGTAGAGGACCTCCATGTGGTCGGAGACGAAGCCGATCGGGACCATGACGACAGCGGGCGCCCCCGCCGCGTGCAGCTCCTCCAGGTGGTCGCAGATGTCGGGCTCCAGCCACGGGATGTGGGGCGCACCGCTGCGGGACTGGTAGACGAGCTTCCAGGGGTGCGCGGTGCCGGTCTCCCGGTGGACCGCGTCGACGATCAGCCGTGCCACGTCCAGGTGCTGCTTCACGTAGGCCCCGCCATCGCCGTGTTCGGCGGGCGGGCCGGAGCTGTCGGCGGCCGAGTCGGGGATGGAGTGGGTGGTGAAGGCGAGGTGGGCGCCGTCCCGCACGGCGGGGTCGAGCTCGGCGAGGGAGGCGAGGACGCCCTCCACCATGGGTTCGACGAAGCCGGGGTGGTTGAAGTAGTGCCGGAGCTTGTCGACCCGGGGCAGCGGGAGCCCTTCGGCCTCCAGGGCGGCGAGCGCGTCGGCGAGGTTCTCGCGGTACTGGCGGCAGCCGGAGTAGGAGGCGTACGCGCTGGTGGTGAGGACCGCGATGTGGCGCCGCCCGTCGGTGACCACGTCGCGCAGGGTGTCGGTGAGGTAGGGCGCCCAGTTCCGGTTGCCCCAGTAGACCGGCAGGTCGAGGCCGGCCCGTGCGAAGTCCGTCCGCAGCGCGTCGAGGAGCGCTCGGTTCTGGTCGTTGATCGGCGAAACGCCGCCGAAGAGGAAGTAGTGCTGCCCCACTTCCTTGAGGCGTTCCCTGGGGATGCCTCGGCCGCGGGTCACGTTCTCCAGGAACGGGACCACGTCGTCCGGGCCTTCGGGGCCGCCGAAGGAGAGCAGCAACAAGGCGTCGTACGGGGCGGGATCATGCTGATCGGACATGGCACCGATCCTCCCACCCGAGCCCGACGGCAGTGGGTACGCCCTCTCTGTGGACAGTCGTCCGAAAACGGGGGTGACTCGCGCGAGTTCAACACCGTAGGCTTTAGCCATTAATTACACGTGTTGACCAAGGACGTCTCTTGCCCAGTCCCTATCGCGCGATCTTCGCGGCGCCCGGCACCGCATCGTTCTCCGTCGCGGGATTCCTCGGCCGGATGCCGCTGTCCATGATGGGCATCGGCATCGTGACCATGATTTCGCAGGTCACCGGTCGGTACGGACTGGCGGGCGCGCTCTCGGCGACGCTCGCGATGTCCGCCGCCGTCCTCGGCCCGCGGGTCTCGCGCATGGTCGACCAGCACGGACAGCGCAAGGTGCTCCGCCCCGTGGCCCTGGTCTCGCTCGCCGCGGGAGCGGGCCTCCTCCTCTGCGTCCAGCAGAAGGCCCCCGACTGGACCCTCTTCGTCTTCACCGCCGCGATCGGCTGCGTGCCGAGCATCGGCGCGATGACCCGGGCCCGCTGGGCGGAGATCTACCGGGGCGAGCAGCGGCGGCTGCACACGGCGTACTCCTGGGAGTCGATCGTCGACGAGGTGTGCTTCGTCTTCGGCCCGATCATCTCCATCGGCCTGTCGACCGCTTGGTTCCCGGAGGCCGGCCCGCTCTTCGCGGGGGCGTTCCTGGCCGTCGGCGTCTTCTGGCTGACCTCGCAGCGCGCCACGGAGCCGCGACCGCACCCGCGGGTCCAGGGCACCCGGGGCGACTCCGCACTCCGGTCCCCCGGCCTCCAGGTGCTCGCCCTCGCCTTCGTCGCCACCGGCGCCGTCTTCGGCTCGGTGGACGTGGTGACCGTCGCCTTCGCCGAGGAGCAGGGGCGGAAGACCGCCGCCAGCCTCGTCCTGGCCGTCTACGCACTGGGGTCCTGCCTGGCCGGCGCCGTCTTCGGACTGTTCCACTTCAAGGGCGAGCCGTCCCGCAGGTGGCTGCTGGGCGTCTGTGCGATGGCCGTGAGTATGATCCCCCTCCTACTGGTCGGGAACTTGCCGTTGCTGGCCGTGGCGCTCTTCGTCGCAGGCCTGTCCATCGCACCGACGATGGTGACCACCATGGCCCTCGTCGAAGCGCACGTACCGCGCACCAAGCTGACCGAGGGCATGACCTGGACGAGCACCGGGCTCGCGATCGGCGTGGCGCTCGGCTCCGCCGCCGCCGGCTGGGTGGTGGACGCATCGGGGGCCGAGGCGGGGTACGTGGTGCCCGTCGTCTCGGGCGCGCTCGCGGTCGCGGTGGGTCTCCTCGGGAACCGCCGGCTGCGCAGGCCGGCGCCGAAGCGGGAGGGGCAGCGTGAGCAGGACGACGACAGCGGGGCCGGGGAACTCCGGGGCGGCGAACAGCCCGTGGCGTAACTGGGCGGGAAACGTCACTTCCCGCCCGGTCCGGGAAGTGAGTCCGGCCTCGGCCGAGGAGCTCGCCGCAGAGGTGCGCAGGGCGGCCGAGGACGGGCTGAGGGTGAAGACCGTCGGCACCGGGCACTCCTTCACCTCGATCGCGGCCACCGACGGCGTGCTGGTCCGGCCGGGCCTGCTGACCGGGATCCGGCGGATCGACCGCGAGGCGATGACCGTCACGGTCGAGTCGGGCACGCCGCTCAAGCGGCTCAACGTGGCACTGGCCCGGGAGGGCCTGTCGCTCACGAACATGGGCGACATCATGGAGCAGACCGTCGCCGGCGCGACCTCCACCGGTACCCACGGCACGGGCCGCGCATCGGCCTCCATCGCCGCGCAGATCCGTGCGCTGGAACTGGTGACGGCGGACGGGCGGCTGCTCACCTGCTCGGACCGGGGCACCGATGAGGAACGGGCGCTCTTCGCAGCGGCCCGGATCGGGCTCGGCGCCCTCGGTGTGATCACCGCGATCACCTTCGCGGTGGAGCCCCTCTTCCTGCTCACCGCACGCGAAGAGCCGATGAGCTTCGACCGGGTCACCTCGGAGTTCGACGCGCTGCACGCGGAGAACGAGCACTTCGAGTTCTACTGGTTCCCCCACACGGAGAACTGCAACACCAAGCGCAACAACCGCAGCGCGGGCCCCGCCGCCCCTCCCGGACGGGTCAGCGGCTGGATCGAGGACGAGTTGCTCTCCAACGGGGTGTTCCAGCTCGCCTGCTCGTTGGGCCGGGCGGTGCCTCCGGTCATCCCGTCGATCGCCAAGGTCTCCAGTCGGGCCCTGTCCGCCCGTACGTACACCGACGTCCCCTACAAGGTCTTCACCTCGCCGCGCCGGGTCCGCTTCCTGGAGATGGAGTACGCACTTCCGCGCGAGGCCGCGGTCACCGCGCTGCGCGAGCTCAAGGCGATGATCGAGCGCTCGCCGTTGAAGGTGAGCTTCCCGGTGGAGGTGCGCACGGCGCCGGCGGACGACATCGCGCTGTCCACGGCCTCGGGGCGGGAAACCGCCTACGTCGCCGTCCACCTCTACCGGGGAACGCCCCACCGGGCCTACTTCACGGCGGTGGAACGGATCATGACGGCGCACGGGGGCCGCCCGCACTGGGGCAAGGTCCACACCCGTGACGCCGCCTACCTCTCCGAGGCCTACCCGCGCTTCGCCGAGTTCACGGCGCTGCGCGACCGACTCGACCCGGACCGGCTGTTCGCCAACGACTACCTGCGGCGGGTCCTGGGCGACTGACGATCACCCGTCGGCGGTCCCGTCCGTCCCCGCGTCCGCTCCGGAGGGGGACGGAGCGGAGGGGGTCCCGGTCGGGTCCGCCCCCTCGGTCGGCTCCCCGGTCGGCACGCCCGGGTCCGTCGAGGGGCCGGTCGGCGTCGGGGCGGGTGTCGTCGCCTCGTGCGAGGAAGCGGAGGGGCTGGGCCCGGTGGACGGCACGCCGGTGTCGCCCTGTCCCCCCTCCTGGCCCCCCGGGGTCGGGGTGGCCGCCGTCCCCGGGGCGGGGGAACCGTCCCGCCGGGGTCCGGTGCCGTCCGCAGTGTCCGAGGGAGCGGGAGCGGGCACCCGGTCCCCTTCCGGCGCCCCCTGCCCTCCGCCCCCGTGGACCACGGAGCCGAAGGTGGTCGTGCCCCGAGTACCGCTCAAGTCGCGCCCGGCCACCAGCTCGTAGGCGGTGATGCCGCCCATGGTGACGCCGAAGACCAGGGCGGCGGCGATCGCCGGTCGCTTCCAGCCCCGGACGCGGGTGCCGTGGGTGGTCGCCTCGCCGAACTCCCCGTCGTACGGGAGGGGGGCCCGGAAGGCATCGGGGTCGGAACCGCGTTCGCCCTGTGACCGGGACGCGAGCGGTACCTGACGGGCCTTCGGTTTGACGGCGGTCGCATCGCGGACCTGCTCGCCGGTGCGCTTGAAGAGGTGCTGGAAGAGCGGTCCGCCGCAGGTGGCGACGACGCTGATCACCCCGGCCCCGAGGATGGTGCCGTACACGCCGAGGCTGGAGGCGAGCTTGGCCGCGAGGACCGCGGCCAGGGCGCTGCCGGAGACCTGAGCCACGCTCAGATCGATCCTCTTCCCACCGACCGGCTCCCCCTCCACCGACCCGACCCCGTCGATTTCCGGCCTGTGACGCATCTCCAACCCCTGACGGCTCATCCGTTCGACTTGCACCCAGAAGGGACAAACGGGAGAAGCGAATAGTTCCGTTTCTGGCGTTTCTGTGAAGAGTGACACGTACGAGGGAAGATCGCGGAGACTCAACTCCCGTACTGCCCGAGAAGTTGGGCGGCGCGCCGGTCCACCCAAGTGGCCCGAATGGAGTACATTGACGAAACCTGGGTCCGGACGCCCTCACGGGTGCCCTGGATCAAGGGAGGGGGCCGGACGCGGCGCTCGAACCGGCGACGCCTCGGCATCGCACGGGAACCGGCTGCACAGAGTGACTGCCAGTCACTCCAAGTAGCCAACTGGTAACCGTGTCACAGCGGAGTTCCAGGGTCCATGCCCGACACGCCGGGCAACTCGGCAAGGTAGTGGCAGGCTGCACCCGGGCAGGCCACACTCGACTAGCGGAAGCAGCGACGCACGTGACGTCGGCAGGCACCACCCGGGAGGTTCCCATGCCCGAACTGCGTGTCGTGGCCGTCTCCAACGACGGCACACGACTGGTGCTGAAGGCTGCTGACAGCACGGAGTACACGCTTCCGATCGATGAGCGGCTCCGTGCCGCCGTGCGCAACGACCGCGCGCGCCTCGGCCAGATCGAGATCGAGGTGGAGAGCCACCTCCGCCCCCGTGACATCCAGGCGCGGATACGAGCCGGTGCCTCCGCGGAGGAGGTCGCCCAACTCGCCGGCATCCCCGTCGACCGCGTGCGCCGCTTCGAGGGCCCCGTGCTCGCGGAGCGCGCCTTCATGGCCGAGCGGGCCCGCAAGACCCCGGTCCGCAGGCCCGGGGAGAACAGCGGTCCCCAACTCGGCGAGGCGGTGCAGGAGCGCCTCCTGCTGCGCGGTGCCGAGAAGGACACCGTGCAGTGGGACTCCTGGCGGCGCGACGACGGCACCTGGGAGGTGCTGCTCGTCTACCGGGTCGCGGGCGAGATCCACACGGCCAGCTGGACGTACGACCCGCCCCGACGACTCGTGCAGGCCGTGGACGACGAGGCGAGGGCCTTGATCGGCGAGACGGACGACACGATCGCCGCCGCGCCGGAACCGAGCTTCCCCTTCGTGCCGCGCATCGCCCGGCTGCCCCGGGACAGGCCCCTCGACCGTGCCCTGGACCGCCAGGTCGAGCGGCCCGACCGCCCGTTGGAACCGGCTCCCGATCCCGTCGAGCCGGAGGAGGAGCGGGACTCGCTCACCAGCCTCTTGGAGGCCGTGCCGAACTTCCGCGGCGACATGGTCGTGCCCGAGCCTCCGGACGCGGAGCCCTCGGAGGAGGCCGAGGCGGAAGAACCTCCGGCGGCATCGGCGGGCGCGGGCTCGGCGTACGCCGACGTCCTGATGCCGCGCGCGGTATCGGGCCACCGCGACCGACTCCACGGCGCCACGGACCGCCAGGCCGAAGCGGACGGCGTCCGCCCGGGCCGCCGCGCCGCGGTGCCGAGCTGGGACGAGATCGTCTTCGGCACGCGCAGGAAGAAGCAGGACTGATCCTGCCGCACGCACCCGCACGACCGGGAAGGCCCGCGCCGCACACGGGGCGCGGGCCCTTCCCGGTCCCGGGATCGTCGGGCGGTGGGGCCGGCCCCTTCCCCTACTGCGGGTCCGGGCCCGTGGCGACCGGGCGGGCCGGGTCCGCGGACCACTCCGACCACGAGCCCGCATAGAGCGCCGCGGGGATGCCGGCGACTTCCAGGGCGAGGACCTCGTGGGCACCGGAGACGCCCGAGCCGCAGTAGACCGCCACCGGGGTTCCCTCGACCGCGCCCAGGCCGGTGAAGCGGCTCCGCAGGACGTCGGCGGCCAGGAAGCGGCCCTCCCCGTCGACGTTCTCGGTCGTCGGGGCCGACACCGCCCCCGGGACGTGCCCGCCCACCGGGTCGATCGGCTCCACGTCCCCCCGGTAGCGCTCGGCCGCCCGCGCGTCCAGGAGCAGCCCCGTGCGGGCCAGCTCCGCCGCTCCGTCGGCATCGAGCAGCCCGAGGGCGCCCGGCTCGGGCCGGAAGTCGCCCGGCTCGGGAGCGGGGACCTTCTCCGTGAGCTCCCCCGTCCAGGCCAAAAGGCCGCCGTCCAGCACCCGGACGTCCGGGTGGCCCGCCCAGCGGAGCAGCCACCAGGCACGGGCCGCTCCCCAACCGAGACCCCCGTCGTACACGACGACCGGCCCGTCGGACGAGACGCCCGCCCTGCGCATCACGGCGCCGAAGACCTCGGGGTCGGGCAGCGGGTGGCGACCGCCGCTCCCGGGAGGTCCCGCGAGTTCCTCGTCCAGGTCGACGTAGACCGCACCGGGAAGGTGACCCGCCTCGTAGGCGGGCCGTCCGGGCGGGCCGCCGAGCGTCCAACGGACGTCCAGGAGGACCGGCGGACGCGCACCGGCCAACTCGCTCAGCAGTTCGCTTGCGGAGATGATGGGCTTCATGGGAGCCATCCTCGCGCAGCCGCAGGGCTGCCGGGGGCGGACCGGCCACCCTGCGGCGGAATCGCGCCATGCGCGGCGCGGTCGGGGCGCGCCGAGCGGCCGTCGGTGTCACCATCGGACGGGGACACGGCCGGGACGATGGTCCGAGGAGAGTGTGACGATGACCCAGGCGACTCCGCGCCCGCCCGGGACGCCCTGTTGGGTGAGCCTGATGGTGCACGGGCTTGACGCCACCCAGGAGTTCTACAACGCGCTCTTCGGCTGGGAGTTCGTGCCCGGCCCTCAGCACCTGGGCCCGTACGTGCGCGCGCTGCTCGGGGGCAAGGAGGTGGCGGGCATCGGTCAACTGCCGCCCGACCGGCACCTGCGCATCGCCTGGACTCCCTACCTGGCCACGAAGGACGCCGACGAGACCGCCGAGGCCATCCGCTCCTGCGGCGGCACCGTCGCCGTCGGACCGCTGGACGCGGGCGAGGCCGGCCGTCTGGCGATCTGCTCCGATCCGGCCGGTGCGGTCTTCGGCATCTGGCAGGCGGAGGCGCACCACGGCACCGCGGCGGCAGGACCGCCGGGGACCCCGGTGTGGAACGAGCTGCTGACCTACGAGACGTCCGGGACCGGCAAGTTCTACCGGACGGTCTTCGGCTTCGACGTGGAGCCGGTGATCTCGGCCGACCACGATTACGCGACGCTCTACGTGGCCGGGACCCCGGTGGCCTCGCTGCACGGCGTCGGCAATGCGCTGCCCCGGGACCGGGGCCCGCACTGGATGACGTACTTCGAGGTCGCCGACACGGACGCGGCGGCGCGGCTGGTCCTGGAGCTCGGTGGTCAGGTGCTGCGTCCGCCGCGGGACGGCACGGCGGGGCGGCTCGCCCTGGCGGCGGACCCGGAGGGCGCGGTCTTCACCCTGGTCAGGTCCGCCAAGCGCTGACCGCGGTGGTGCCCGCGCTCAGCCGCGGCTCCGTGCCGCAGCGCGGCGCAGTCGGAACATTCCCGTCGACGCCGAGGTCGGCGCCCCGCCCGGTAGGTCGAGCTGGGTCAGCCGTTCGACGGTGAAGTGGCGTGCGGCGGCGGGGTCGGCGTGGTGCTCGGCGAGGAAGGCCGCGGCCTCTTCGCGGAGCCCGGGGTGGATCTTGTGCCTCATGCAGTAGCCGACGGCCCTGACCAGCGGGGTGAGGGAGGCGGGGGCGGGTCCGGGCACTGCGGGCGCCTCGCCGCGTTCCAGGTCGGGGAGCAGGTGGTCGACGACGGTGAGCGGGATCCGGTTGCTGTTCTCGAAGGGGGTGAGCCGTTCGAGGACCTCGGCCGTGCCGACCCGCGCGACGGGAACGTCGTAGTAGACGGCGGCGGTGAGGAGCGCCGTGGAGAAGCAGCCGACGACGAGTTCGGGCCGGCAGCGTTCGTAGAAGGTTTCGGCGAGCAGCGGCCCGTCGAGCACCGTGAGCCGTGCGCCGAGCCGCTCGGCCTCCTCGTGCAGGGCCTGGGAGTAGCGGGCGGGCGCTGTCGGGTGCGGCTTGAAGACGACCGAGCGGTGCCCGGCCGCGGCGGCCCCGCGCAGCATCCGTACGTGCAGTTCCTCTTCCTCCTCCGCGCTGAGGAGGGAGAGGGCCGCGAGGTACTGGCCGAGCAGGAGGGCCGTCGGCCCCACAGCAACCGCCCTCGCGATGGCGGGGTCGTCGGCCGCCTCTTCGGCGACCTCGGCGAGGACCGCGCGGAAGGCCGTGTCGGGGACCAGTTCGGGCTCGACCCCGTACTCGCTCAGGAGCAGGGGCCGCAGGCCCGGCACCAGGTCGAGGTGGAGGACCCGGCGGATGCGGCAGGCGATCGACTGCGCGAGGTCGGAGCGGGTCGGGCCGTAGCTCATCAGGCCGTCCGCGTAGACGTGGACGGTGCTCTCGGGGAAGGCACCGGCAAGCGCCTTGGCCGGATTGACCTGGATGGACTCGACGATCAGTTCCACCGGGCCGGTGCCGAGGTCCCAGGCGGTGCGCAGGACGCGCTGCCAGAGCGGTGCCTCCTCGGGACGAGGGGCCCACATGGCGGGGTGGTAGGGGTGGATCGCCTCGTTCCAGTCGAGGGTTCCGTCGAAGCGCGTGGCGATCCGCTCGTACCCGGTCATGGTCTGCAGGCGGAGCGCGGTCTCGGGGATCTCGGCGTTGTGCGAGACGAGCAGGAGCCTGCGGGCGGTCCCGCGGGGGCCGAACTGTCCGGCGTCGAGCGCAGCGGCCAGGGTGGCCGCGCCGTACAGGGTGGACACCTGGAAGATCTGGATCGGACGGGCGTCGGCGACGGTTGCCTTCTCGGGGGCGGTGGCCATGGGTCAGGCGGTCCTTCCGGTGTCGCGCAGGCTCCGGAGGAGCGTGCTGCGCGGGGTGTCCATGGTGGCGAGGGTCTCGTCGAGGACTTCCTGCGGCATGCGGTGCAGGGCGTCGCGCACGTCGACGCGCAGCCGCGCGGCGACGGCGGGCTCGTACTTTCCGACCTTCCCCATGTGGAAGGCGATCATCGCGCAATAGGTGCGGACCGCCTTGGGGAGGAAGCGGTCGGCCTCCACGTCCCGGGAGACCTCGTCGAGCAGCAGGTCGTACGAGGGGATGAAATCGAGCTGCCGGTTGTCGGTGATCTGGGTGAGCGAAGTGGTGACGCCCCGCCGGTAGAAAACCCCGTGCAGGGAAAGCGCGGCGAACGTCTTCGCCTTCAGGTGGAGTCGCCAGACCCAGAGTCGATCCTCAGCCGTTCTGAGGGAAGTCTCGAAGCGGGATTTTCCATCCTCGAAGAGGCTCCCGCGGTAAATACCGAAGGGGACGAAGGGATAATCGACCATCGTCACCATGTTGGCCGGCGCGATGCCGTCCCTGGAATCCATCACCATGTCCCGGCTTTTGGCCGGAGCGTAGCGGATCTGCCGCTTCCGACCTTCTGACAGCACATGGTCGGTACGGGCGAAGTCGCAGCCCAGGCGGGAGATCCCGGCCACGGCGGCGCTCAGGTGCCCCGGCGCGTACCAGTCGTCGCCGTCGAGAAAGGTCAGGTAGTCACCACGGGCCGCGTCGATTCCGGTGTTGCGGGCCTGGGCGACGCCCCGGTTCGTTTCGTGCCGGATGACGGTGGCGTTCGGGAGGCGGTCCCGCCAGCGATCAAGGATTTCCGGGGTGTCGTCCGTCGAGCAGTCGTCGATCAGCAGGAACTCGAATTCCGGATCCGCATTGTTCACAAGACTGCGCAAGGTGTCGGGCGCGTACGGCCCGACATTGTGGAACGGTACGACGACGGACAGTTTCGGCACTCGGGATCCCCACACTGAATCGAACAATTTAACGCCGCTACGGCGGGCACAGTAACGGTCGCGTCGCCCCGGCGAACGATCCGCGCGTGCACTCCGGGTGAACTCTTGTCGTATCTGACGGAAACCCCTTCGCCGGGGCTCCGCCCTTCCCCGTCGCCCCTCAGCCCCCCCGTCGTGACCGCGTCCGTGTCGCCTGCCCCGTCGACGGTGCGGGAGGGCCGTCGCCGCGAGCGCGAGGAGCGCCGTCGCTCCGACGGCACCGCCGAACCGGAGCCCCGGCGGCCGAAAGGAACACCTGACGGTGGTCGAGCGGCCGTCGAGCGGCACGGCGACGAGCCCCAGGTGGTCGTGCGCGGGGCGGAGCGCCCCGCCACCGACGGCGCAGCGCCACCCGGAGATGCGCGGCACGCCGAGGACCGCGGTCCCCGTGCTGCCGGGGGGCAGTTCGGCCGTGACTCCGTGCCCGGTGGTGCGCACGCGGGTGGCCCCGGTGGCGACGAGCCGGCGCACGGCGGATTCGAGCCCGGACCGGACCAGGCAGCCGATCGGTTGTCGGGGGAGGTGCGCCCGGCCCCCGGGCTCCAGGGCGATGCGCACCTCACCGGAGTCCGGGACGGTGCCGAGGACCTTCATGGGGGCCCGAACCGCAGGTGGTCTGCCGTCGAACCCGACGGGCCGCTCTCCGGTCAGGGCAACCGTGCCCCGGTATTCGGGCGCCCAGAACCAGACGTGGGAACCTGCGGGGCAGCGGGCGGTGAGGACGCGTCCGGTGCGACCGGTGGTGGGCAGTCGGTACACGTCCGCGCCGAGCAGGCGTTCCTGCCGGGCGAAGGCGGAGTCCCCGGGGTGCGTGGCCGGGCGCACCACCGGCCGGACGGTGACCAAGGGCGGTGCGGAGGCCGTGGTGACGGTGACCCCGGCACGGGGCGGCGCGTCCTGTCGCACCGGCTCCGTGGGCTCCGAGCGGATCCGGGTGCCGATGGAGAAGACGGCGTCGGTCACGGGGTTGTCGAGGCTGACGGGATGCCGCCCCTTGGCGTAGTGGCCGAAGCCCAGCGAGGCCAGGGTCCGGGAGGTCACGCCCGCGGTGAGGCTGCTGTAGAGATCGGCGCCCTGTCCACCGACGAGCAGGGTGTCATTGCCTCCGGGGACCTCGCCGGGGTCCGTCCGGTGGTGGGGCCAGGCGTCCGCACGGGCGACCTCGGCGGCCACCGCAGCGTGCCAGGGGCCGATCCGCGGCGACCAGGAGACCCGGCTCCGTTGTTGTTCCTCGATCCGCTTCCCGGTGACGGCGACCTCTCCCGCCTGTGCGGTGCCCAGCAGGACCACGGCCAGTACGGGGAGCGCACGGGCACGCGTCCGGCGCTGCCCGGCCAGGGCGAGCAGCGCGGCGGTGCAGGCCGACAGGGCGGTCATCCCGAGGACGGGGTAGGTCCACCGGTCGATGTCGGGACTCGTCCGGGCCGCCGCGGACAGGGCGCCGAGCAGGGCCGCCCCCGCCAGGAGCGCAGCGGGTCGGGGCACGCCCCGGGCCACCGAGAACCAGGCCGCGATGACCAACAGTCCGCAGAGGACGAAGGCCTGCCGGTACGGGTTGCCGTTCGGCGAGGCTCCCGCGTGCCACAGCAGATGACTGGGCGCCCACAGGAGCGACAGCGCCACCAACACGATCGCGGTCGTCCAGCCGGCCCGGGTCCGCGGGGCGACGGCCCGGTTGAAGGGCAGCGCCAGGGCCAGGGCGAGGGCGGGGGTGCCGACGAAGAGGGCGGGGCTGGAGGTGCTCGCGGTGGCGGGCAGGAAACGGGCGAGCAGGTCCGACCAGGGCGCGGGGGCGAAGACGGTCGCTGGGGTGGGGGCGGCCCCCCTTGCGGCGAGGAAGACAACCGTGACGAGGGGCGCGGCGAGTCCGACGCCGACCAGGACGTACCGGGCGGCGATCGCCAGCGCGGCGAGGCGCGCCCGCGTGCCGGTCGCCCCTTCGGAGGTGAGGAGCCGGACGACGAGGACCACGGCGGCACCGAGGGTCGCCATGTACGCGGTGTAGAAGTTGGCGATCCAGACCAGGGCGACGACGAGCGGGCCGAGAACCGGGCGGCGACCGGTGCGGGCCCACTCGCCGACCGCGCAGAGCACCGGGAGGGCGATGAGTCCGTCGAGCCACATCGGGACGGTGGTCCCGTGGTTGAGGGTCCAGCCGCACAGCGCGTACGCGGTTGCGAGCAGGTCGGCGACGGGCCACGGTCCGGCGCGCAGCCGCAGGAGCAACAGCGCCATCGCGGCCCCCGCGGCGGCGGTCTTGGTGACGGTGACGACGTACAGGGCGAGTTCGATGCGGTCCGCCGGGAAGAGCACGACGAGCAGGGAGAAGGGGCTGCTCAGATACGTGCCGACGTCACCGAGGAAGTTGGAGCCGAAACCGGAGTTCCAGTTGAGGAAGGCGTCCCCGTGCACCTCTCCGTGGAGCAGGGCGCGCCAGTACGCGTGGTAGGGCAGGTACTGCTGCCCGAGGTCGACGGTGTTCCGGGTCACCGGACCGAAGGGACGGGTGTGGGAGAGGCGGGTGACGAGGCAGAGCAGCGCGGCGACGAGCAGGGCCGCGGCGAGTGGCGCCCGTACGGCCGTGGACCGGCACCGCTCCTCCTCGGCACCGTCCTCGCCCCGCACCGACCCGTGTTCGGCACGCATGGCCTCGGCAGCGAGTGGCACGCGTCCTCCAGGCACACGGGGCACGGGAAGCCCCGAAACGGACGCCTCGGGGCATGTCGCTACCCCTCCCGCTCCAGGCGACCCACGGGCCACCGGCGGTCGTCCCCCGGGAACACCTTGGATGAACTCAGGGTGACGGGGGTCCGCCTCCTCGGCGCCCCGAGGTGCCCGGGCGGGTGCCCTCTCCCCCGGCCACCCTGTCTCGTGCCCTGTGCCCGCCCTCCCGAGCCCGGGGTTCTCCCGTCGGGTGGGGTTCGGACGGAGCGGGAGTCACCCGGAACCGACGGGAAGGACGTCCGGGGAGAGGGCACCCGCCCGGGCCGATGCCGAGGTCATGCGCCGACGGTGGTGACGGCGGCAGAGGACCTCGTAGCCGATCTCCTCGGCCGGACGGTTCACGTCCCCGACGACGACCTGCTCGCCCTCGACGACCATCTCGCCCCCCACCGTCCGGGCGTTGTGGGTGGCGCGGGCCCCGCACCAGCACAGGGCTTCCACCTGGAGCTGTTCGATGCGGTCCGCCAACTCGATCAGCCGCTGCGAGCCGGGGAAGAGCTTGGTGCGGAAGTCCGTGGTGATCCCGAAGGCGAAGACGTCCAGGCTGAGGTCGTCGACGATCCGGGCCAGTTGGTCGATCTGTTCCGGGGCGAGGAACTGCGCCTCGTCCACGATCACGTAGTCCGCCTTGCCGCCCTGGGAGAGTTGGGTGACGAGATGGGCGTACAGGTCCATGCCCCGCGGCGCCTCGATCGCCTCCGTCACCAGGCCGAGCCGGGAGGAGAGCTTGCCCTCGCCCGCCCGGTCGTCGCGGGTGAAGATCACGCCCTGGAGCCCCCGCGCATCGCGGTTGTGGGCGATCTGGAGCGCCAGGGTGCTCTTCCCGCAATCCATGGTTCCGGAGAAGAAGACCAGCTCGGGCATGACGGGACGGGGACCTTTCAGGTCGTGGGACGGGGACGGTCGGGGGCTCAGGAACGCACTTCGAGCAGCGGGACGAGCTGCTCGGCGGGGGTCATGGAGCCGTGCATGCCGACCATCGCGGACTCGTGGGGCTCGTTGACCGAGGCGGTGATCGCCACGTCGTCGTGGGCCGCCACGATGACATCGCCGATCCGGCCGTACACCCGCTCGTCGACCTCGGCGCCGAACCAACCGAGGTCGATGGCCTCGTCGCGGCTCGCCACCCAGAACTGCTCGCCGACGACCTCCCGCCAGCAGGTGAGCACGTCCGCCTCGGCTCCGGGCACGGCGTAGACGTGGCGGGCGCGCCCCTCGCCGCCGAGCAGGGCGACACCGGCGCGCAGCTCCCAGTCCTCGTCGAAGTCGATGCGGTGCTGCTCGTCGAAGGGGATGTCGACCATGCCGTGGTCAGCCGTGACATACAGGGCGGTACGGGGCGGCAGTTGGTCGGCTAGGCGCTGGACGAGCCGGTCGACGAACATCAACTGACCGCGCCAGGCATCGGAGTCGATGCCGAACCGGTGTCCCGCACCATCGAGTTCGCTGTAGTACGTGTAGACCAGCGAGCGGTCGCCACCGGCCAGCTGCTCGGCGGCGAAGTCCATGCGCTCCTCGCCGGAGAGCCGCCCGTGAAACGTTCCGCCGCTGAGCGCGACCTTGGTGAGCGGGGTCTGCTCGAAGATCGGGGAGGACACCTGGGCCGTGTGGATCCCGGCCTCGTGCGCCAGCTGGAAGACGGTCGGATGGGGCTGCCAGACCTGCGGCGCGGTCCACGGCTTCCAGCGCAACTGGTTCATCAGCTCGCCGGTCTCCGGGTTGCGGACCGTGTAGCCGGGCAGCCCGTGCGTACCGGGGTGCCGACCGGTCCCGACGGAGGCGAGGGAGGTCGCGGTGGTGGCGGGGAAGCCCGCCGTGATCGGGAGGCCCGTGCCGCCCCGGGAGGAGCCGAGCAGCGAGGTCAGGTACGGGGCCTCGTCGGGATGGGCCGCGATCTGCTCCCAGCCGAGTCCATCGATCAGGAAGACGCAGTTCCGGTCGGCCGGGGCCAACTCCGCGATCCGGGCGTCGAATCCGGGTACGCCCTGGCCCGCCACGAGCGTCGGCAACAGGTCGCCGAGCGATCCGGAGGAGTACGCGGGCACCGGCGCGGTTTCCGGGGCGAGCGGGGTCGGGTCATCGGGCCAGCCGTGGGCGAGCGCCGTGGGCTGCGCCATCAGCGGGTGGGGGTGGCGGTCGCGGCGATGGCTTCGGAGAGCGCCTGGGCGAACGCGAGGGTCTGCCGGACGGTGTCCGGGCCATCCCCTGCGTCGCTGACACGCAGGCTGAGGTCGTCGGCGGTGGTGTTGCCGGTGTAGCCGTGGTCGGCATCGCAGTTGGGGTCGCCGCAGGCGGCCGGCTCCAGGTCGATGCGGGAGACGGCACCCCACCCGATGGTGAGGACCACTTCGCGGGGCAGGGTGCCCGGCGTGTACGACTCGGGGTTGGCGACCACCCGGCTGACGACGACCGACGAGATCCGGTCGAGCTTCACGGACTCGGTGGAGGTCGTGGCGTACGGGGTCGGGGAGCTCGTGTCGGCTGCCTGCTCATCCGTGTGGCTGACGATGAAGCGGTGCGGCGTCAGCACGAGGACGGTGACGTGCCGCCGGACCTCGTTCGCGTCGAAGGTGGTCTCCTGGTGGACCACGTACGACGCGATGGACTCGCCGCCGATGGCGGCCTCCACCGCCTCGGCCACGAGGGCCGGGTAGTAGCCGCTGCGCTCGATCGCCGCGCGCAGCCCCTGGGTCGTCGTACCGCTCTTTGCCATGGGCTCCATCCTAATCCGTGGGCAAGGGCGGCTCGGCCCCTTGCGAGGGCACCCGCGTCGTTCGGGAGCTCCGGGGCTGTGAGATCCGACTCCGTCCCGTCCACCGGGACGGCGCCGCGGAGGACGGCGGGCGGGCTCCGGTGCCACTCCCCCTTCGGTCCTCAGTAGCGCGGCAGGCTGCGCGGTCCGAGGTCCGTGCGCGGTGGAGGCGGGGCCAGTCGCACCGTCGCACCGAGGACGGAGAGCCCCCGGGGAGCGACGACCACCGGCTCCAGGGAGACCGCAACCACCTCGGGGTGGTCGTCCACCAGCCGGGACACCCTGAGCAGGAGTTCCTCCAGGGCCGGCGTGTCGACGGGGGCGGACCCCCGCCAGCC
Organism: Streptomyces sp. NPDC058877; assembly: GCF_042742855.1. Classification (NCBI taxonomy): domain Bacteria; kingdom Bacillati; phylum Actinomycetota; class Actinomycetes; order Kitasatosporales; family Streptomycetaceae; genus Streptomyces; species Streptomyces sp. NPDC058877. Next base: position 17,206 of record NZ_JBHYMF010000126.1, read on the forward strand.
GAAGAGCAGGGGCGCGGTGCGGAGGGAGCGGACGAGCTCGGCGACGTCCCGATCGGTGGCCGGCACCAGCCGGTGCGCCGTGTCCCCGAGCAGCTCGGAAGCCGCGCCCGAAAGGCCGAAGGAGAGGACCGCACCGACGGCCGGGTCGATGGCGGAGCGGACGACGGTGTCGACGCCACGGGGCACCATCGCCTGGACCACCGGCTGGAGCTCCTCCGGCTTGCCGAGGGCCTCGGTCAGTTCGGCGTACGCCGTGCGGAGCTGCTGCTCGGTGGCGAGGTCGAGCCGGACGCCCCCGAGGTCGGGGCGGTGCCGGAGGTGGGGTGCGGTCGTCTTGAGCGCGACCGGGTACCCGAGCCGCGCGGCGGCCCAGACGGCGGCGTCGGGAGTGGGCGCGGGGAGGGTCGGCAGGACGGTGACCCCGTACCGGGCGAGCAGTCCTCCGGCCGCTCCGCTGTCGAGGGTCACCCCGCGGGCGTCCGCCTCGCCGTCGTTCCCCAGCGCCTCCTCGATGAGTGCGGCGGCTCCGGCCTCGTCGATGTCCTCGTACTCGGGCACCCGCCCGGGCTCGGCGGCCTGCCGTCGCCACTGCCCGTACCGCACGGCCTCGGCCAGCGCCCGTACGGCCCGCTCGGCGGCGGGGTAGGCGGGGATGGTCGTCCGCGGGGCCGGGGGCGCGGCTCCCTCTACGGGCGAGGCCTCCGGGGAGCCGGGGGCCCGGGAGCCGGTGGCGGGCGAGGCTCCGGGGAGCGGTGGAACGCCCGGGTCGGCGGGGGTTCCCGTGTCGCCCGTCGCGGCTCCGGCCCGGCCCTCGTCCACGGCTCCGCCGGTACCCGTGTGAGGGCTGCCGGTTCCCCCGGGAAGGCCCGCCGGGAGCGGTCCGCCGGACGGACCTCCGGGAAACCCCGGCCCCGCCGGGACTTCGTCGGAACGGTTCTCCCGGATGCCTCCCGAGCGCTCCAGCACGACCGGCCGCGTGCTGGTGGCCATCGCGAGGGCTTCCGCGAGGCCGCCCATCTCGACGTGGACGACGACCACCGGCTTCGCCGGCGCGGGGGCGGCGGCGACGGCCTCGCGGAGGGAAGCGGCGAGGACCTCGCCGTCACCGAATTCGGTGGCGCCGTCCTCCCCCACCCAGGGGATCGCGGTCACGACGACCGCGTCGGACGTGTCGTCCGCGAGCGCGGCCGCCAGCGCGTCCCTGAAGTCCGCCGGAACCGCGGCCGTCGTCAGGTCGAGCGGCCTCAACGGTCGCAGCCCTTCGGTCAGGCAGGCGTCGTACGTGAGCAGGCCGAGCGACTCGGAGTTGCCGAGGATCGCGATCCGGGGCCCCGTGGGCAGGGGCTGGGCGGAGAGCAGCAGTCCGGCGTCGACGAGCTCGGTGACGGTGTCGACGCGGATCACCCCGGCCTGGCGGAGCAGTGCGGAGACCGTGGCGTGCGGGACGCGGGTGACCGGCACCCGGTGACCGGGCGGGGCGCTGCCGCTGTGCCGAGCCCCCTTGACCACCACGACCGGCTTGACCGCGGCGGTGCGGCGGGCGAGGCGGGTGAACTTCCGGGGGTTCCCGATCGACTCCAGGTAGAGGAGGACGACGTCGGTCCCGGGGTCGTCGTACCAGTGCTGGAGGAAGTCGTTGCCGGAGACGTCGGCGCGGTTGCCGGCCGAGATGAAGGAGGAGAGGCCGGCACCCCGACGGTGCAGCCCGGCGAGGAGGGCGATGCCGATGGCGCCGGACTGGGTGAAGAGTCCGATCCGGCCGGCAGCCGGCATCTGCGGTGCGAGCGAGGCGTTCAGCCGGACGTCGGAGGCGGTGTTGATGATCCCGAAGGCATTGGGGCCGATGATCCTCATGCCGTAGGAACGGGCCTGTCGCACCAGCTCGCGCTGGCGTTCGCGACCGGCGGCCCCGCTCTCGGCGTATCCGGCGGAGAGCACCACGAGGCCGCGCACCCCGTGTTCGCCGCAGTCCGCGACGGCCTCCGGTACCCGCTCGGCCGGGACGGCGACGACGGCCAGGTCCACCGGTTCCCCGATGGACCCGACGGAGGGGTGCGCCGGGGCGCCGTCGAGTTCCGTCACCCCGTCGGTGAGCGCGGCGTTCACCGCGTACACCCGTCCGGTGAACCCGGCCCCGAGGAGGTTGCGGAGCACGGTCCGACCGACACCGCCCGGAGCGCGCCCGGCACCGACGACGGCGACGGACCGGGGGGTGAGGAGCCGCTGGACGGACCGGGCCTCGGCGCGCTGCTCCCGCGCACGCTGGACGGCGAGGGCGCGGTCGGTCGGTTCGAGGTCGAGGTGGAGCCGGACGGCACCGTCCTCGAAGCTGCGCTTCTGGGTGTAGCCCGCGTCGGTGAAGACCTTGATCATCTTGGTGTTGGCGGGGAGCACTTCGGCCGCGAAGCGCCGGATGTCCCGCTCGCGCGCGACCGCGGCGATGTGTTCGAGGAGGGCGGAGGCGACCCCCCTGCCCTGGTGCGCGTCCTGCACGAGGAAGGCGACCTCGGCCTCGTCCGCCGGCGCGGAGGCGGGCATGCCGTGGACGTTGATGCGGTCGTAGCGCACGGTGGCGATGAACTCGCCGCCGACGGTCGCGGCGAGGCCCACCCGGTCCACGAAGTCGTGGTGGGTGAAGCGGCGCACGTCCTTGGCGGACAGCCTGGGGTAGGGGGCGAAGAAGCGGTAGTACTTCGACTCGTCCGAGACCTGCTCGTAGAAGCTCACCAGTCGGTCGGCGTCGTCGGTGGTGATGGGCCTGATGCGTGCGGTGCCGCCGTCGCGGAGCACCACGTCCGCCTCCCAGTGGTCCGGGTAGACGTGTTCGGCCGGGGCCGGTGGTTCCGCCGCTTCCGACTGCTCCGACGCGCTCTGCATGGGGTCAGCCTACGACCGCGACACGACTGTGGCACCGGTCGCGCGGCGAGGGTGCGCGATGCAAGGTGTTGCAGGGTGGGGAGGGCCGAACGGCGGTCCGGTCCGGGCCGGAGGTCGGTGCGAGCACCTCTCCCCCCATGAGAGACTGGTCTAGACAACCCGCTTGAGACCCGAAGGGCAACACCATGGCTGAGCGCCGCGTCAACGTCGGCTGGGCCGAGGGCCTGCACGCCCGCCCCGCGTCCATCTTCGTCCGTGCCGCCACGGCTTCCGGCGTCCCGGTGACGATCGCCAAGTCCGACGGCACCCCGGTGAACGCCGCCTCCATGCTCGCGGTGCTCGGCCTGGGCGCGCAGGGCGGCGAAGAGATCGTCCTCGCTTCGGACGCCGAGGGCGCCGAGGTCGCGCTCGACCGCCTCGCCAAGCTGGTCGCCGAAGGGCTGGACGAGCTCCCCGAGACCGTCTGACCCCACCCCCGTGGACGAATGGCCGTGGGTTAGGGGCTTGCC